>URQL01000189.1 GCA_900550005.1 uncultured Erysipelotrichaceae bacterium | reverse complement strand
TATTTCAACAGGAGAAACATGTGTTATGATGATTGATAAAACAAGTCAGGCATTAGTTGATGTTTTATTATCAAACAGTGTTAAAGAATTAGTTATCTTAAATCAAGAAGCAAATGTAGATCAGAGTTTAATTCAAAATAATTATCATATTTTTATTTCTAAAGTGGAAAATGATGCTTTTAAAGAAGCTTATAAACCTTTATTTATAGGACTTAATGATGTTAAAATGATTCGAACAATGTCCATTTTGTTTAATTATCTTGTTGAAACACAAAAAAGAGATCTTCCTTATTTACAAGTTGTAAAACTTATAGAAAATACAAATTATTTACAAATGGATATCCATACTAAGAATAGTTTAGAATTACTTACAACATTACGTCAAAACGAAAAATATGGGAGTTTATTTTGGTTGCTCGATCATACAAAATGTGCAATGGGATGTCGTTTATTAAAACAATGGATCGATAAACCTTTGATTAATTTAGAACAAATCGAAAAACGATTAGATATGGTTGAACTTTTTAATGATAATTATTTAGAAAGAGAGTCTATTCGAGAAATTTTAAAAGAAGTTTATGATTTGGAAAGATTAGCTGCACGTGTAGCTTATGGAAATGTGAATCCAAGGGATATTAAATGGATTTCAAATTCTTTAAAAGTTGTTCCAGAACTTAGAAATCAATTAGAATCTTTAAATCACCCTTTAACAAATGAAATTCTTGTCGATTTAATTGATCTTAGTGATATTACTGAATTAATTGATCGCGCTTTAGTTGACCAACCACCATTAAATGTTAAAGATGGAGGATTAATTAAACCAGGGTACAATGCAACTTTAGATAGTTACCAAGAAGCTCGTGATCATGGAAAAGAATGGTTACTTGATTTTGAAGCAAAAGAAAAAGAAAAGACAGGAATCAAAAATTTAAAGATTGGTTATAATCGTGTTTTTGGTTACTATATTGAAGTAACAAAAAGTTATTTACCTTTAGTAAAAGATGAATTTCAATATACACGTAAACAAAGTTTATCAAATTCAGAACGTTTTATAACGCCTGAATTAAAAGAAATGGAAAATCGTATTTTAAGTGCTCAAGATCAAATTACAAAATTAGAATATGAGTTATTTGCAAAACTTAGAAATACTTTAAGAGGTTACGTAGGACGTATTCAACAAGTGGCTAAAGCCATTGCTTTGTTAGATGTTTACCAATCGTTATCTTTTGTTTCTAGTCAAAATGGTTATGTTCGACCTCATTTTAATAATAATCAAGAATTACAAATTATTGACGGTAAACATGCTGTTATTAATGAAGTAATGAAAAAGAAACATTATGTTGAAAATGATGTTTCAATGGATCAAAATCAACATGTTTTATTGATTACAGGACCAAATATGGGCGGTAAATCAACCTATATGCGCCAAATTACTTTAACGGTGATCATGGCTCAAATAGGATGCTTTGTTTGTGCTAGAGAAGCTATTTTACCTTTAATTGATCATATTTTTACACGTATTGGAGCAAGTGATGATCTTATTTCAGGACAATCTACTTTCATGGTAGAAATGCTTGAAGCCAATACGGCTTTACAACAAGCAACAAAAAATTCACTTATCGTTTTTGATGAAATTGGTCGTGGAACGGCTACTTATGATGGGATGGCGATTGCTCAAGCAATGATTGAATACATTGTTCAAAAACTTCATTGTCTAACTCTATTTTCAACACATTACCATGAATTAACAGAATTGGAATCTTCGTTAGGAAAAATAAAAAATGTACATGCAAGTGTCAGTGAAGAAGGACATGATATTGTTTTCTTATATAAAATAAAAGAAGGAAAAGCAAATAAATCTTATGGAATTAATGTAGCTAAACTCGCAAATCTACCTGATTCACTGTTAAATCGTGCTAACTCAATATTAAATTCTTTAAAAAATCATGATCGTGTTATCGATATGCCTAAACAAGAAGAAGTTAAGCCAATTGCCAAAAAATCAATGGTTGAAATGTATTTAGAAAAGATTGATCCGATGACATTATCACCTATTGATGCACTTTCGACATTGATTGAACTAAAAAAAATGGCAGGTGATTAAAAATGGGAAAAATTAGACAACTTAATAAACAATTAGCAAATAAAATTGCTGCAGGAGAAGTTATTGAACGACCAGCCAATGTGGTTAAGGAATTGGTAGAAAATAGCATTGATGCCAAGGCATCAGCAATTGAAGTTTATATTGAGGATGGAGGATTAACACGTATTCAAGTTAGTGATAATGGTGAAGGTATGGATCAAGTAGATGCACGACTTTGTTTATCTACCCATGCAACAAGTAAAATTAAAGATGATTTTGATTTGTTTAATATCACAACTTTAGGATTTCGAGGCGAAGCCTTGCCTTCGATCGCTTCTATCTCTCATTTTGAATTAGAAACTTCTCAAGGATTGCAAGGGTACAAAGGAATATATGAATTTGGTGATTTAGTAGAAGAAACATCGGGCAATGCTAAAAGGGGAACGACAATAACGGTGACAAAACTTTTTCAAAACGTTCCTGCTCGTTTAAAATACATGAAAAGTATTCAAGCAGAATTTTCTCATATACAAGGATTTGTTGAAAAATTTGCCTTAGCCAACCCGCAAATCTCATTTAGTTTATATCATCAAAGTCGTTTGATTTTTAAAACTAATGGAAACGGAAAATTAATTGAAGTTATAGGTCAAGTTTATGGATTTGCTGTAGCAAAAAACATGATTCATGTTGATTTTAGTGATGATGAATTCCAAGTTGAAGGTTATGTATCAAAAATCGATACTACACGTGCTTCTAAGGCAAATATTATTACTTTGATCAATCACCGTGTTGTGCGTAATTTAATGACGATCGACGCAATTAATTTAGCTTATCGTGATTATTTAGCAAATGATCGTTTTCCAATAGCTTTAGTTAATATTGAAATCGATCCTTATTTGGTTGATGTTAATGTTCATCCTGCAAAAATGGAAGTGCGCTTTTCTAAAGAAAGACAATTAAAAGAATTGGTTTTAAATGGGGTCAAAGAAGCTTTAAGTAAGCAAAATTTAACTTATCAAGCAATGAATAAAGAAACAGAAAAAGAGACTTACAATAAAAATTATGTTCAATCTACTTTTGATTTAGCAAATGATCAAACTTATGTAAAAGAGGAAATCCATTATGACTTGCCTAAAGGAACAAGTTTACTGAATGAGGATTTTATTGAAGAAAATGACGAATTGCCTTACGAAAATTCAAATTCATCTTTTGTTGTTAATGAAACACCAATAGAAAAAAAAGATCTATTTCAGTCTAAAGAAGATTTAGTGCAAATTCAACCAGAGCTTAATATACAACTAAATGAAGTAGAAATTAAACAAGAAGAAGCACCAAGACAAATAAAAAAGAAAATCTATGCTAAAGCACAAATCCATGGTTCTTATATTGTTGGTGAAAATCAAGAGGGATTTTATTTAATTGATCAACATGCGGCTAAAGAAAGGGTAAATTATGAATATTATAAACGTAAATTTGCTCGATTTGATGCGATTTATCAAGATTTACTGGTTCCGCTTGTATTTGAATTTCCAATGAGTGAATACTTGATTATTCAAGAAAAAAAAGATTTACTTTTAGAAGTAGGAATTGAATTAATCGAATTTGGACAAAATAGTTTTATCGTCAAAAAATTACCAATTTGGATGCATCAAATCAATGAAAAAAAATACATTGATGATATGATTGAACAAATCTTAAGAGAAGATAAAGTAGACCCTATGGTATTGCAAGATCATGCCATTGCAACACTTAGTTGTAAA
>URQL01000188.1 GCA_900550005.1 uncultured Erysipelotrichaceae bacterium | reverse complement strand
GATGGGGTTTTCGGGGTAAGAAATTATATTGCTAAATTGCAGGAAAAAGAAATTTATAAAAATCAAATTACGGCTCAAGAAGTCCCTGAATATAAGGAAAATCAAAGTATCAAAGTAGCTTCTTTAGAGAAAACACACGGACAAACAACACCTCCTAGTTATCTAACGGAAGCTACGTTACTACAAGCTATGGAAAATCCTACATCTTTTATGAAAAGTTCCTCTAATAAATTAAATCAAACTTTAAAAGAAACAGGTGGACTTGGTACAGTCGCAACACGTGCGGATATTATTGAAAAATTATTTAATAGTTATTTACTAGAAAAAAGAGGACAAGAACTTCATGTAACAAGTAAAGGAAAACAATTACTACAACTTGTTCCTGAAGATTTAAGAAAACCAGAACTTACCGCTAAATGGGAATTAGAACTCGCAAAAATTGCTAATCGTAAACAACAATCAAAACATTTTATTACAGAAATTGAAGCCTATACGAAAACTTTATTAAATCAAATTCAAATAAGTGAAGGTAAATTTAAACATGATAATTTGACTGGAAAAAAATGCCCTGAATGTGGAAGTTTTCTTCTTGAAGTAAGTGGTAAAAAAGGAAAAATGCTTGTTTGTTCATCAAGTACATGTCATTATAAACAACCTTTATCGATTATTACCAATGCTCGTTGTCCAAATTGTCATAAAAAATTAGAACTTGTCGGACAAAAAGATAAACAAATGTTTGTTTGTAAAACATGTGGTTATCGTGAATCTATGAGTCACTTTAAAAAAGAAAGAGAAACAAAAAAAGTAGTAGCCAATGTAAGAGATGTGAAAAAATATATGAAACAACAAAAACAACAACAAACATCTATTGAAGATTCACCTTTTGCAGCTTTACTTAAAATGAAAGATGATTTATCTTAACATTGACTCTAATCAAAAGATACGTTAAAGTTGAATTAAACAGGGAGGAAAGTTATGAAAAAATATTGTGAAAAATGTGGCCACCGTTTAAAACATGGACTTTGTCCAATTTGTGATCAGGATCAATTAATACAAAAACCGCCTTATTTTTGGTATAGTTTTTTATTAGTTATCATTACTTTATCGATTTTAGTTAAAACACCACTTAAATATCCAATGCAATCTTTTATCAATTCTGTTTTTAATGCTTCCATTACAACGATTTCTAATAAGGAATACAAAGATGTTACTTATAAATTAGCTAAATCAGGTCAAGAAGTAACGGTGATGTTATCAGCTGGAAATTATGTAGTTGGACAAGATTTACCAGAAGGACTCTATCGTGTGGAAAATAATCAAGGGTTTGGTGCAATTTGGATTGATGATGATACGAATGATATCCATATTAATAAAAGTTTAGATAATAAAGAAGAAGCCGATGTAAGCAATTTTAGTTACTATTTAGAAAATATTCGTTTATACCAAGGCGCAAGAATACAAATTTTTACGAATTCTATGACTTTTACTACGAGTAATGGACAAGTTGATAAGTGGGAAGAAAGAGAAACAAATCCTAATACAGAAACTTTTGAAATCGATCATAGTGTTATGATTGGTGATACCATTCCTGCAGGAACTTATGATATTTTAGTTATAGAAGGATCAGGTAGTATCTCAAGTGAAAAAAGTTGGAACTATGGTATTAGTGAAAGTATGACAGCAGATAAAGAGGATACATATGATGTTTACCGTTATAATAATGTAGAATTAAAAAATGAAGAAAAAATAACGCTTGAAAAAGATGATGATTGCGAGTCATTTAAAATTCAACTCATTCCAAGTAATGGCGTTAGAAAGGGGAATAATGATGAATATTAGAGGCTTATCTTTAATTTTGTTTTTTGTCTTAAGTTGCATATTAACCGATCCTATTGGTGAATTATTTTCCCAATTACATTCTTTTGCTTATAATGGTTATGGTAGTGTCTTGGCACTACTTACAACAGTTGCTTTGTATCGTGTTTTTGTTTATTTATTTCCTAACCAAACAGGAAAAAAAGATCGTTTGATCTTAAGCTGTGATACGTGGTGTAAGTTAATTACTTTTTTATCGGTGATCATTTTAATTAGTCTTGTTGTAGATTGGTTATAAAAAGAGGATGAAGGTGTATCATAATGGTACATCTTTTTGTTTTAATAAAAAAGACAGTCCATTATTTTGAACTGTTTGATAAACTTTATTTTTTAACTTGAAATAAATAATCTACAATATTAAAAATATGAAATGAATTAAAATATAGATTTTCTAATGGAATCCATTTTTCTTTAAATTGTTCTAAAACAACGGAACCATTACGATATAAAATTCTTTCTAATTGATAATCTGGATCAATTCTTAAGCCAATTTTAAAATCATAATAATTTCTTAAATCCGGATGTAAGCTGTAAGTTCCTTCAATAATATTGATTTTTTTATAGGGATAAGATGTAATGGTTGTTTCTAAATCCATTGTATTACAACTAAATTTTTGATAAAAAATGGTTTGTTTTTGACTGAGTGGTTTTAATACTTCTTTTAGAAAACGTTCATGATCAACATTTTCACCAGGTGTTTGATATCTTTGTTTTGTTCTTTGAAAAGTTTGTAAGTAAAAATCATCCATATGGAATAAATGACTATCATAAACTTCATGCAAGAATGCTCCTAGTGTACTTTTCCCACTTCCACACATACCATCGATAGCGACTAATAATTCCTCTTTATTTTCTAAACGACGATTGATTTCTACAAAAATATCAAAATAATAAGCATATTCTTTTTTTAAGATACGATAATGTGGTTGATAAATGTCATGATAGATTTTAGAGTGAGATAAAGCTGGACAACCTGCTTGTATGTAATCTTCTAACTCTTTACTAGCAGGTAGTTGTTTTAATTCTTGAATCAAATCTTCTTTATTGGTAGGTACTTCACTTGTTTTTATAAAAAGTTGTTGAATGGTTTTTAATTCGATTTCATCGGCTTTAAATAAATAAAAACGAACAAAGCGATCACTAATAGTTTCAATGTGATAAGTTGTATTTTCTAATTGGTTGCATTCTTCTACTAATTTTTCATAAGCTAATTCATCATTTTTTATCGCATGTTCACAACCTAATGTGGCTTGATAGATAAATTTGATTTGGTCTTGTAAAGTTGCTTTTGGATGGTATTCTAATTCTTTTTGGAAATAAGGATTAATCATGAATGAGATGATTTTTTTGTAATCGAATAATGACAATTGGAATTAAAATAAGTTGAGTTAGAATTCCAGGAATAGCTTTTAAGAAAGCTCCTGCAATAAATAATTGAATACCAAAAGCTGTTTTAGCCATACTGTATAAGATCGCACTGGCAATACCCCAAACGATTCTTCCTATTAACATAGAAAGAATGAGTGTAATATAAACCGATAGAGTATTTTTTGTTGTCTTTCTAAATAAAAAACCTGTACAAAAACCGTAAGTAGTAAGTTCAAAAGCCATTGCAATCGCAGCAGGAAACATCATTGGCATACCAAATAAAGTACTTCTAAGTAGTGGTAAGATAAAACCAGTTAAAGCACCATAAATGGGACCACAAATAAACCCACATAGTAAGACTGGAATATGCATTGGACAAAGCATATTATCAATAGAAGGTACATGCATTGTAATAAACGGTAAGACAATACCTAAAGCAATAAACAATGCGGATAAAGTCATTTTTCTTGTTTTCAAAATTTTCTCCCCCTTTTGTTTATTAGTTTAACTTTTTTTATTTTTATTGTCAAATGAGGAATTTTGAGTAGACTCCTAATTTCTTATTTTTGAGATTATATGGTATAATCAGGTCAGTTATAAAATTACAGGAGGAGATGTTAAGTAATTAAAATTATGGACGAATGTGTTTAAGTGTGATAAA
>URQL01000187.1 GCA_900550005.1 uncultured Erysipelotrichaceae bacterium | reverse complement strand
TGTACAGTTTATGTCATTCCTCGTATTTCACCTGATGGTGCAGAAGCTTATTTAACATCTTGTTCAAAATTACGTTCTGTAGATCGACCTTATTTAACTTTAGAAAAAGAAGCAGGGTTAAATGATGAAGATATCGATCAAGATGGGGTGTTACGTATGATGCGTGTTAAAACACCTTACGGTGCTTGGAAAAAGGATCCTGAAAATCCAAATTTAATGTTGAAAAGACAACCTGATGAAAAAGAGGGAGAATTCTATAATGTTTATCCTGAAGGAGACATTAAAGAATTTGATGGTTGCCACATTAAAATGGCTAATCCATTATGGGGATTTGATTTTAACCGTAACTATCCATTTGGTTGGTTTAGTGAAGTTAGACAACCTGGTGCTGGACCTTATCCACTAAGCAATATGGAAACAAGAGCTGTAGTTGACTTTGTTTTAAGTCATAAAAACATTGGTGGTGTGGCTACCCATCATACTTTTGGCGGAATGATTTTAGTTCCACCAGGAACACGTCCTGAAAAAACAGGTTCTAAATTAGATCAAAAAACATTAAGAGAAATTGCAAAAATGGCTACTGAAGAAATGGGTTATCCAGCTGTCGCTATTTTTGATTCATTTACAGAAGATCAAGAAGCTTATTCATCAGGTGCATTTGATGATTGGTGCTACCAACAAAATGGTATTCCAGCATATACAATTGAATTATGGAATATGGTAAGTCGTGCTGGTATTGAACAAACTTGGCCAAGTAAACCAAAAGATGATAAAGAAATGGCTAAAGAATATCAAAAATTATTAGATTGGTGTCAAGAAAACGCACCAGAAGCCTTTAAACCATGGACAACAGTGAGTCATTCAGAATTAGGTGAAGTAGAAATTGGTGGATTTGATATGAAATTTACTTTACAAAATCCGCCTGTTGCTTTCTTACAACAAGAACTTGAAAAAACAACACGTTTTTGCATAAGAATGGCAAACACTTTACCACAACTTACTTTTGATCGTATCGATACAACACAAGTGGATGATTCTACTTATAAGATTGAAGCTTATGTTGCTAATAAAGGATATCTTCCAACTTATTTAACAACGGAAACAAAGAAAATGGCCATCGAATCTACGGTTAAAGTAGAAGCTACAAGTGATAAAGGAACAATTTTATCACCAGTACTTGTTGATTTAGGTAGTCTTGAAGGATATTCTGGTATTGCTACAGGATATTTCTATGATCATTCAATTAATACATTTAATCATTCACCATTAATGAAAAAAGTAACTTACTATGTTAAAGGTGAAAAAGGATCTACAGTGATTTTAAAAGCTTATTGTAATAAAGCAGGAACTGTAGAAAAAGAAATTACTTTATAATAAAAACTCAGCATTTGCTGAGTTTTTGTATTTCCTAGGAAATAATGTCTAATAATGTTTTCTTAACCCTTTAGGAAATAAGTTTTTAACAATACCATTACTTTCTTTATAAAAAGATAAAGCATAATCGTCTACAAAAAGAACACCATAACCCTTTTCTTGGGTTCCTACTAATGTTTCACCTTTTAAATAATTTTGAATTTCTTTGCTGTTTGATGGATAATCATAATATCTTTTAACATCCTTTTTAGTAAGGGTGTGGGATAAAGAATAACTTGGTTCAAAACGATTTTTTTTACATTCTCCTAAATATAAACCAGTACGCAAAATTTTTACTTTTTTAAGTTCAGGAAAATCTTCACCAATAGCATAAAGATGATTATTAGAATTAATCACTTGTTTAGGCATAGGAATATTTAAATTATCTTTATAGAATTGTTGGAGTAATTTTTTTTGTTCACCTGTTACATTGCTTTTAAGGATTTTATATTTTTTTGGTGTTGGTGTACCTTGCTTTTTAAATAGGGCAATGAATTGGCCTTCTCCTAAATGTTTATGAGGATAGAGGCGACAACATTCTTGATAACCGATTCCTGGAGACATGCCTGCTTGTAAAGAAATAGGGATGAGTTCTAAGTCGGAATGTTGATTTAAAGCATATTCAACAATTTTTTCATTTTCTTCTAAATTATAGGTGCAGGTTGAATAAATAAGTTCACCACCAGGTTTTAAAGCATCATAGGCTTTATCAATAAGTTCTTTTTGAATTGATGCACATTCTTTTACTTTATCAATAGACCATGTTTCTATGGCTTGTTCTAATTTTCTAAACATGCCTTCACCTGAACAAGGGGCATCTAATATGACTTTATCAAAAAATTCTTTACATTGTTGAGTAATTTTTTTAGGTTCACAATTGATAACTATGGTATTGGTTAAACCTAATCTTTCCATATTGCCAGATAAAATAGAAGCTCTTAGAGGATTGATGTCATTAGCGATAACTAGACCTGTTTGATTTAAATGACTCGCTACATAGCCTGCTTTACCTCCTGGAGCACTACACATATCTAAAACTTTATCTCCTTCTTTTAAATCAAGTAAAGAAGCAACGATCATTGCACTTGGTTCTTGGATATAATATAAACCTGCATCATGATAAGGATGTTTTCCAAGTAAATACTTTTCATAATCATAATAGTAACCATCTTTAACAAGATGGTGAGGCTTTAATTCAAATTGATCGATCAATTGATCAACATTTTCTTTTGTTTTATTTAAATAAAGTGCTTTAACTTGTTTTTGCATTAAAGCCTTAGCAAAATCATTAAATTCATCTTTTAATAATTCTTGCATTTGTTTTATAAATAATTCGTTCATAATATCACCGCTAAATAGTTTAGCATACATTCCTTAAAAATAAAACAAAAAGAGTTGACACTCGATTAGAAATTTGCTATTATAGTTAAGGTAAAAAGTAGTGGAAAGAAGAAGTGCCTGCTTCTCGCCCGATTGCTATAGCTTTGGGCAATATGTCACTAAGGTAAAAAAATTATCTTATTTGATATGAACTGTGGGTGCGTGCGTATGTTTACTCACTTTTTATTTTATACAAAACATTGGAGGTGGCTTTTATTAGCAATAAGTATAATAACACTGGTTCAGATGAGTTAGTGAATGAAAAAATTCGTTTTAAAGAAGTTCTTGTTATCGATCCAAATGGAGATCAACTTGGTGTTAAATCACGTAACGAAGCATTAAGAATTGCTTCTGATCATGATTTAGACTTAGTATGTGTTGCCCCTAAGGCAAAAACTCCTGTTTGTCGTATTATGAATTATGGTAAATATCGTTTCGAACAACAAAAGAAACAAAGAGAAATGAAGAAAAATCAAAAAATTGTTTCTGTAAAAGAAGCGCAACTTTCACCAACGATTGATGTACATGACTTCAACACAAAGCTTAAACATTCTATCAAATGGTTATCATCTGGAGATAAAGTTAAAGTAAGTGTTCGTTTTAGAGGACGTCAATTAGCTCATATTGATATTGGTGAAAAAATACTTAATGATTTTGTTGAACAATGCCAAGAATACGGTACAATTGAAAAACCAGCAAAATTAGAAGGAAGAACTTTAACTGCAATAATTGCACCAAAGAAGAAATAGAATTAGGAGGATTTAACTATGCCAAAAATGAAATCACACAGTGGATTAAAAAAACGTTTAAAAAGAACAGCAAGTGGAAAATTAAAACGTAGCCATGCTTACGTATCACATTTATCACATAACAAAACTCATAAACAAAAGAAACACTTAGCAAAATCAACAGTAGTTTCAAAAAGTGATTATAAGAGAATTAAATCTAGATTACAAGGTTAATTAGGAGGTATAAAACATGGCAAGAGTAAAAGGTGGATATACTACAAGACGTAGAAGAAAGAAAATTTTAAAATTAGCTAAAGGTTACTATGGTTCAAAACATGCTTTATATAAAACAGCTCATGAACAAGTAATGAACTCTTTAGAATATGCATATAGAGATA
>URQL01000186.1 GCA_900550005.1 uncultured Erysipelotrichaceae bacterium | reverse complement strand
TCTCCACTCACCTTTTTTTAGATAACCTAATTTGTATAAAGATTGATACAAAGTTGTACGTGTTGATGTTTCTAAGATAATTTTATAAAGAATACTTGTAGACATTAAGAAAATGATAATACCATAAGAAAGTAATACAAGTAATAAATCTTTAGGATTATTGTAATTAGAAATAATTAAACCAATAAATAGGATTGTTGATAAAATAATAATTGCCATCAATAATCCTGTTGATTTAACAGAATAAGATAAGTTACCAAAAGCAATTAATGATTTTGGTTTTGTTAAATGATTCTTTTGACTTTTACGAATCATAGCCGATAATCCTTTTTTTAGTAATCCCATGATTCCAAAAATTCCAATACAAGATACGACCACGAATACGATTGGATCTAATCCGATTCTAAAAAATAAAAAAATTGGAATAAAATAAACAAGCCAATAAGCAAAAACGGGAGTTTTTAATGGAATGTTTGAATTTTTATCACGCATAGATTGTTGTTGATTAAGTAACGTTTTAATTTCAGAACGATAAGCATAACCGGCATTAGATAAAGTTAATGAAGTGATTTCTGCTAAAATAACAACAATCGTCATAATTAATCCTTCACCTGATATGTAATAGGTATTTGCTGTTACGTTTAAAGAAGCATAAACAATTGAATTAAAAAAATGATTAAAGACATAGCCAATTCCAAAACCAAGAGGGATTGAACAAGCCATAATCACAAAGTTTTGAACAAGTAAATAACCAGCTACAGCAAATACGCTTGCACCACTCATGGATGCAATGGCAATTTCATTGGTCTTTCGAGATATAAAAAATGAGTTAGCAAAGCATGCATTTGCACAAGCTATAATGATAATAAACATAGCTAAAATCTGATTGCTACCACTTCCATGACCTGATAAGCTGTTACCAATATAAATATTGTCAATATAATTAAAGAATACAAAAATGATCGATGTAGATAAAACTAAAGAAATACCATAAAATAGACATTTTTTAAAATCTAAACGAAGCATTTTTAGGGAAAATTTTAATGTTCCCATTTATTTCACCACCTTTAGTGATTATGATACACTTAGAAAGCGCTTTTATCAAGAGTTATTTTTAGTTTTAATGTGTGAAAATATGTGTTTTAAGTTACTTGTGTGACCAAAAAGAGTTAAACTATTTTATAGTTAGGATGTGATCTTTATGCCACAAAAGTTAAATACACTTTATATTTCTAAAAGATTAGAAAAGAGTTTATCGAAAATCAAAACAGCGAATCTTACAGCACTTATCGCACCAATGGGCTATGGTAAAACAACAGCAATCAATTGGTATTTAAATAAAATAAGTGAAGAGGTAACCATTTTAAAAATCAGTATCTACTCAAATCATTTCAATTACTTTTGGCAAAGTTTTCAAAATGCTTTTAGTCATGCTCAAATAAAAGGATTAGAAAAGATTGATTTTGATAAAGATTTAATGAATGTAGGGATGATCATTGATTTGATCTCAAGACAGTTAAAAGGAGAATATTATCTTTTTATTGATGATTACCATTTAATGGATAATAAAGAAGTGACGGTTTTTTTGATCTTACTTGCTTGTAAACTTCCTTCTTTTCATCTTATTATTGCGAGTCGTAATACCTTTTTAACAAATAAACAGATCGTTGAACTAGGGGGAAAACTTTATACACTCACTATAGATCAACTTTGTCTAAATAAAGAAGAATTATCAATTTATACTAAACGTTGTGGATTTACTTTAACAAGTCAACAATTAGATTCACTTTTTCATTCAAGTGAAGGATGGTTCTCGGCGATTTATTTGAGTTTGTGTACTTATTTACAAAAAGGGATTTTACTTGATCAACAATATGATATTTATGAAATGTTTTATGAAGCGATGATTGCACCTTTAAATGAACATTTAAGAAATTTTGTGATTATTATGGGATTAGCAGATGAATTTGATCAAGAAATGGCTCAATTTATTTTACAAGAAGATTCTCTTTTAGAAGCTCTTTTCGTTCTTACAAAACAAAATGCTTTTGTTTCTAGATTAAATGATGGTAAAACGTATCGTTTTCATCATTTAATGAAAAAATGTGCAATTCATGCCTTTAATTTACTTCCTGTAAATAAGCAAAAAGATTATTTAGGGCGTTATGGCTTATGGTATGAAAAACAAAATGATTATATTCATGCATTGCAAACGTATAAAAAGTGTGAAAATGATGATGCAATGCTAAGAGTAATTCAAAAAGATGCAGGGGTATTGATGACTTCACTTAATTCTAATGAAGTGTTGGCTTGGTTAAATACTTGTTCACCCTCATTATTAAAGCAATACCCGATTGCTTTACTTATTTTAATGCGTAGTATGTTTAATTGGAAACAAATACCTAAAATGTTAGAGTTAAAGGATTTATTAATGACTTCTTTATTAGAAAATAAAACACTTTCTAAAGAAGAAAGAGCCAATTTACAAGGGGAATGCGACTTGACGATGAGTTTTCTAATGTATAATGATATTAAAAAAATGAGTGAATTTCATTGTAAAGCTTGTTTACAAATGACACGTCCAACCATTACGATTCAAACCCATGGCGGATGGACATTTGGTTCTCCTTCTGTATTGATGATGTTTCATCGTAAACCTGGTCTTTTGAAGGAAGAGTTAAAACAAATGCAAGAATGTATGCCTTATTATTATCAAATTACAAATAATCATGGATTGGGTGCACAAAATATTATGCTTGCGGAAGCTTATTATATGCAAGGAAAGTTTAATGACGCTAAAATTGAATTAGAAAAAGCTTATCAACTAATTGAAGGGACAACTCAAGAAAATATGGCATTATGCTGTGACTTTTTAGCTTTAAGACTTTATTTGGTTTGTGATTTTAAATTACGTTATTCTTTAAAAGAACGTTATCATTCTTTAGAAAAACACCCTAATGGAGCTTGGTTAAAAATGTTTTATTCTATTTGTAGTTACTACTATGCCTTATTAGAACAAGAAAATTATATTCCGGATGTTTTTAAAAATCATGAACTTACTTCTTTGAATCTCCTTGCTCCAGCAAAACCAATGCTTGAAATGATTGAAAATCAAGTTTATTTAATACAACAGGATTATCCTAAAGTGATCGCTAGAAGTAGTAAACTATTAGAAGTTTGTCAAAGTTTAAATTACAGTTTAGTTGCAATACATATTCAAATTCAAAGTGTGATTGCTTTAAATCAAATGGGTAAAAAGCAAGAGGCACTTATTCTTCTAGAACATGCTTTACAAGTTGCTTTACCAGATCATTTGCTTTTACCTTTTGTAGAAAATTATGTTTATTTAAAAAGTTTAATTCCATTGTGTACAACTGATTTTGATTTTATTAATCAAATTTGTTTATTAGGACAACAATCTCTTATTAGAAAACAAGAGTTAAAACAAGAAAGTTATTTAGGAAGTGCATTACTTACTCAAAAGGAACAAAAAATAGTGGAATTGATGTTGAAAAGATTGAGTAATAAAGAAATCGCTAGAGAACTTTATTTATCTGAAGGAAGTGTCAAACAATACTTGAATCAAATCTATGCTAAATTAGAAATTGAGGGGGATGTGCGTAATAAACGTTCTATTTTACTAGAAAAAATGAAAAGCTAACCTTTGGTTAATACCACTTAAACAAGATTGTTCATACAATAAATTTGTGAAAAGAAATCTTATTTTAGGGGGGAAATCAAAATGAGAACACATAATTTAATGATTTTACTTACAAGTACATTTTTTATCTTAACAGGATGTAGTAACTCAACTAAACAAGAAGAAGTAGGAAGTGATTGGCGTACACAAGGAACGATCAATGCACAAGGAACAATTGATAATAATGAAGGCACTGTGGATGTTTTAGTAGAAATCAAACCGGATATTGTAGTAGTTGACCTCAACC
>URQL01000185.1 GCA_900550005.1 uncultured Erysipelotrichaceae bacterium | reverse complement strand
TTGATTTTAAGTATTTTTGTTTTGAAAAAACAATCTATTATAATTAAAAAAATTTTAAGAAAAAATTAAATTTATAGATAAATTTAATTTAATTAAGGAGGAAATAATAATGGAAAAGAGTTTAAATATTGCAGTTATCTTTGCTGGTGGAGTAGGAAGTAGAATGCATAGTAAGGAAAAGCCTAAACAATTTCTAGAAATGTATAATAAACCTATAATAATTCATACAATAGAACATTTTGAAAAAAATGATGAAATTGATTCTATAGTTGTTGTATGTGTTGAGGATTGGATTCCACATATGAAGGATTTATTATATAAGTTTAGAATAGAAAAAGTAAAAAAAATCGTACCTGGTGGTTCTAGTGGACAATTATCTATTTATAATGGGTTAAAGGCTGCTAAAGAGATTGCTAAAGAGCAACAAGCAATTGTATTGATTCATGATGGAGTTAGACCGCTAATTAATCAAAAAGTAATTAATGATAATATTGAAAGCGTAAAAATGAATGGATCAGCGATAACTACTGCTGTAGTTAAAGAAACAATTTTAGTTGTAAATGATGGAACTTCAACAATTGATTATGTGCCAAGTAGGAAAAATTCTAGAGTAGCAAGAGCTCCACAAAGTTTTTGGTTAGACGATATATTGTCTGCGCATGAAAAGACATTAGCAAATGGAGAAACTAATTGTATTGATTCATGTACTATGATGCAACAATATGGTGTGCAATTACATTTAGTTGATGGACCTGAACAAAATATTAAAATTACTACACCAGAAGATTTTTATACTATGAGAGCTTTATTGGAAGCAAAAGAAAATGCTCAGATTTATGGATTGGAGGATTAATTATATGGTTGACAAATATTTAGAAGAAGATATTAATAACATTATTAATAGTAATATTCCTTTGGATGAATTAGCTAATTCTACAATCTTTGTTACTGGTGCTACTGGTTTGATTGGCTCTTTATTGATTAGAACTTTTATTAGAATGAATAAGAATATCCATATCATCGCACTTATAAGAAATGAGGATAAAGCAAAAGATATTTTTGAAGATGATTATAATAAAATAACATTTATAGTTGGTGATATTCGAAATGAAATTCTATTTGATGAGAGAGTAGATTTTATTTATCATTGTGCTAGTGTTACGACATCTAAAACAATGGTTGAATATCCTGTAGAAACATTAACTACTTCTGTTCAAGGGACAATTAATGTTTTAGAATTAGCTAAACAAAAGCGAGTTAAATCTGTAGTTTATGTTTCTTCGATGGAAGTTTATGGTACTTTTATGGTTGCAAATGATAATGTGACAGAAGATCAATTAGGATATATAGATCCACTAAGAGTTCGCAGTAATTATCCAGAAAGTAAAAGACTTTGTGAAAACATTTGTGTCGCTTATTTAAATGAGTTTAATGTGCCTGTGAAAATTGCAAGATTAGCACAAACATTTGGTGCAGGCATTTTAAAAGGGGAAAATAGGGTCTTTGCTCAATTTGCTAGAAGTGCAATTAATAAAGAAAATATTATATTACATACTGACGGATTATCTGAGGGAAATTATTGTTATACTAGTGATGCAATTAAAGCATTGCTGATTTTATTAGTAAGAGGAGAAAATGGTCAAGCATATAACATTTCTAATCCGGATACTCATACTACAATTGTAGATATGGCTTATATGGTATGTAAAAAAATTGCTAATGATGAAATAAAAGTAATATTTGACATTCCTGAAACTAATACATTTGGATATGCCGCACCTACAAAGATGAAATTAAATTCTGATAAAATGCAGCAACTTGGATGGAAACCAGAGGTTTGTTTAAAAGATGCTTTTATAAGGTTGATAGGGAGTATTTTAAATAATAATCTTTGCTAACAATATGTTTTATAAAGATTATGATAAATTATGATTTATGAAAGGGTAGGTGTTTAAATGTATAACAATTATTTAAAAAGATGTATTGATTTTGTATTAGCGTTATGTGGTTTAATTGTATTAAGCCCATTATTTTTAATATTATGTCTGTGGATCAAGTTAGATAGTAAAGGTCCTGTTTTCTTTAAACAAAAAAGAGTTGGTAAAAATAAAACCTATTTTAATATATTAAAATTTAGAACAATGTATATTGATACACCCAAAGATATGC
Source organism: uncultured Erysipelotrichaceae bacterium (assembly GCA_900550005.1). Lineage (GTDB taxonomy): Bacteria > Bacillota_I > Bacilli_A > Erysipelotrichales > Coprobacillaceae > Beduini. The sequence goes on along the minus strand of URQL01000185.1, from coordinate 1,794 downwards.
CAACACATATGTTATCTAATCCAGATCAATATATTACAAAAGCAGGTAAGTTTTTAAGGAAAACATCTTTAGATGAATTACCACAAATCATTAATATATTAAAAGGTGAAATGGCAGTAATAGGACCACGTCCTGCACTATGGAATCAAGATGATTTGATAGTAGAAAGGGATAAATATCATGCTAATGATATTCGACCAGGATTAACAGGTTGGGCGCAAATCAATGGTAGAGATGAACTCGAAATTGATGTGAAAGCTAAATTAGATGGAGAATATGTTCAAAAAGAAAGTATTTGGATGGATGTTAAATGTTTTTTAGGAACTATTGGATCTGTATTGATGCATGATGGCGTTGTAGAAGGGGGAACTGGTGAAATGAAAAAAGCTTCAGAGGTTACATCTAAAGAAAAATTAGACAAAGAAATTATAATAGGTGCAGGTGTAGTTACGGGGGCAGGGATTACAGGAATAGGATTACTTAAATTATTTTTTTCATGTAATAAGAAAAATAAAGAAAAAAAGAAAAAACATTTTTTAACTAATATAGTGTTAATTTATTCACTATTTGAAGTAATTTATACTATGATTGTTAATTTGAAAAAAAATAAAATAGGAAATACTGAAAATGCTTCTTCTCTATGTGTAGATTTTCAAAATTCTGCAAATAAATCTTTTAAAGTGTTGATTACTGGGGCGGATAGTTATATAGGTGAATCAGTTAAAAAATGGTTATTACATAAAGATAATATTTATGAGATTTATACATTGGATATGTTGAATGATGAGTGGAGAAAACATGATTTTTCAAAGTATGATGTTGTTTATCATGTAGCTGGAATTGCTCATGCTGATGTAGGAAATGTTGATGATGAAGTTAAAGAAAAGTATTATCGAGTTAATCGTGATTTAGCATTAGAAGTTGCAAATAAAGCTAAAAATGAAGGAGTTAAGCAATTTATTTTTATGTCTTCCATGATTATTTATAGTGGTTGTCAAGAAACTTTTATTACAAAAGATACAATACCTCAAGCTAAAAATTTTTATGGTGATAGTAAATTGCAAGCAGATTTAGCATTGCAAAAATTAAATAGTGAAGCATTTAAAGTATGTATAGTAAGACCACCAATGATTTATGGAAAAGGAAGTAAGGGAAATTATCCTACACTTGAAAAATTAGCTGCCAAATTATCTGCATTTCCAATAGTAAAGAATCGAAGAAGTATGCTATATATAGATAATTTATGCGAATTTATCCATTTAATGATTATTAATGAGGAGTCAGGTGTTTTCTTTCCACAAAATGCTGAATATACAAATACATCAGATATGGTAAAGATGATTGCTAATGTTAAAGGATATAACATTGTTATGGTACCTGGTTATAATTTTATTATTAAACTATTTAATAAAATACCTTGTAAATATGCTGAATTGTCTAATAAAGCGTTTGGTGATTTGGCATACGATATGAGTTTAAGTTATTATGATAAAGGTGATTATCAAATTTATTCTTTATTTAAATCAATACAAATGGCTGAGGGGGATTTTTCACGAATATTGCGATAGTAAATTGTTTTGATACATATGAACAAAGAGTAGATTTATTATACAATTTTTTTAAAAAAAGAGGTGATGTTGTAAAGGTATATACCTCTAATTATAAGCATATTGATAAACAAAAAAAAGATGAGTATAAAGATGATCATATTTATTTTAACGTTTTAGCTTATAAGAGAAATTTATCATTAAAAAGAATGCTATCTCATTATTTTTTATCAAAAAAAATATATCG
>URQL01000184.1 GCA_900550005.1 uncultured Erysipelotrichaceae bacterium | reverse complement strand
TAAGAGAGGGTACTAATCTTGCAGTAAATACCAAAGATGTTTATAAAGTTCCGTTTATCATGGATGGTAATCAATATGAATTAGAATATCGTATTGGACACAACCATCACTTGGGTTTGTTAGAGGATTTTGATAAAAAAGGAGAAATTTTGATTCCAGTCAATACTGATAAAATCCAAGAGTGCTACAATATTACAAGAATTATGTATCGCTTAGCGATGTTTATGATATCTAACGCAGAGGTTCCATTTAAACAAATAACTCTATATAAAGGCGATTGGAAGGTAGGGCGGTTTTACTGTCCCTTAGTATCAGAAGAAGCTGTATCATATTACGATGTGATGTTTTGTAAGTTTGATGTTTTAAAATACATTCCGAAAATATTGAATAATATAGCGTTAGATTCAGGAAATAAAATCATGAGGAGTATACCATTAGGACATTTGAAAAATTCCAATTCAATGTTTTCTCCACAGCGATTTATTGATCAAGTTATGGCTTTTGAATACTTGTTTGATAAATTGGATCATAAAAGAGCTCAAAATTTAAGATTTCCGTTAAAAAAGGAGTTAGAATGCATGTTTAATGAATTTCCAGAATTGTTATCAAACTCTCAACTATCATCGGATAAAGTTAGTAATCAAATAAAAGAAATGAGACGAAATATTACACATGGATATGAATATTATTATGATTTTAAAAATGATTTGAATACGCAATATTTGATTATTTTGCTTGATAAATTAATTAGAAATATGAGTTTGCTATGGATTGGGTTTTCCAAGGATGAAATTACAGATTTCCCAATATATTAAAATATTCTATTGTAGTAGATAGTCGAATGAAGTAAGCATTGAAAAAGAACATTGCTTTTGACATTCTTTATCTGATGAAAGAATAAATTTAGGTATTAACTTAATATCTGTATCCACATTTAAATTCACAATTAAAATTTTAGAATATGGAAAAAAGTAGATGAAGATGATTGAATATCATTTTAATGAATGATTTGAATCATCTTTTTATTTTAAAGTGTAATATGTTAACGTAAAACAATATGAATTACAAGTATAGACTTTATCAAATTTATGTGCTGATAATGTATGTAAGAAAGGATGATGATTATGAAAAAAATATTACTTTTAATACTTGCAGTTTTTTTGTTAACAGGATGTAGTGTAGGGAATTCAAATAAAGAAACAACAAAGTTTTTAAATAACCAAGAAGAAAAGGTTGTATTAGATGATGAAACCGATGAGGAAGAAAAAGATCAGGAAAACGCTTCTCAGACTTCAACAAAATCTGATAATAAGAAAAGTGAAGAGAAGAAAGTGGATAATAAAACTTCTAATAAAAAGAAAACTGCAAATAAAAAAGCAAACAAAACAACAGAATCAAAAGAACCTGATAAACCATCAAAACAAAATGATGAAGAAAAAAAATAAAGAGGTACTTGTTAAGAAAGTACCACAGAAAAATAACAAGAAAACAAAGTAGAAAAAGAGGAAAAACATAAACATATGTTTACTGTCAATGGTGGGTGGTACAAAACTGAGGATGAAGCATATAAAAAGTTTAAATCTATATCAGATTCGTGGAATAAAAAATATGAAAATGGAGAGGTCAGTTGGGATGAATACAGTAATAAATGCCCAACTGGATATGAAGTATATAGATGTAGCTGTGGTATGCAAGGATTAAACATTTTTTATAATTAATAGCTAAAAACATATAAAAATAGTAATTACTAATAGGAGAGTCAGATAATTATGTCTGGCTCTTTTTTTGTTTCTTAAGGAGGTGATCGAAATGATATAGACAAAGAAATTAAACATTAAAGGAATAAAATCGAAAGGAGAAAGAAATGAAAACAAATCAATTAAGAGAGTGTAAAATAAACTGTGTAAGTCAGGGGCGCGCGACCTGATGAACACAGTTTTTATTATGCTTATGTTATAATTGAAAAAAGAAAAGAGGAAATAAATATGACTAGAATTAAACGTGATCCTAAGAAAGTTGCACTTGCACAAGCAATACTTGAAGCATACAATCCCGAATCAGTTGAAGATATGAATGATGCACTAAAGGATTTATTCGGTCCTTTATTTGAATCAATGCTTCAAGGTGAAATGAATAATCATTTGGGGTATGAGTCGAATGATAAAGGAGCTAAAAATACCGATAATCGTAGAAACGATTATACAAAGAAAACTCTTAAGACTACACAAGGAGAAGTTAAAATTGAATCCCCTAGAGATAGAGATGGTTCATTTGAACCAGTTCTTGTTCCTAAAAGAAAAAAAAGATGTATCAGCTATCGAAAATAAAGTTTTAGCTATGTATGCAAGAGGAATGTCACAAAGAGATATTTCAAAAACAATTGAAGATATTTATGGTTTTTCTGTATCTCATGAAATGATATCAGATATTACTGATGCAGTATTACCTGAATTAGAAGATTGGAAAAATAGACCTTTGAAAAAATGCTATCCTTTTTTATTTGTAGATTGTCTTTATGTATCTTTAAGGCAGGATTATGAGGTTAATCAATGTGCAGTTTATGTAATACTAGGATATGATCTTTCCGGGCGCAAAGAAATACTAGGATTATGGCTTTCACCAACAGAAAGTAAAAATCAGTGGATGCAAATTTTTGATGAATTAAAAGCCAAAGGTTTAGAAGATGTATTCTTTATATCAATGGATGGTGTATCAGGATTAGAGGAAGGTGCTAAAGCAATTTTCCCTAATGTGGTAGTACAAAGATGTATTGTTCATCTGATAAGAAATTCAATCAAATATATTCCTTCAAAAGATTATAAAAAATTCACTCAATCCTTGAAAAGAGTATATGGTGCTGTAAATTTAAAAGCTGCACAAACTGCTTTTGAATCATTTCAAAGTGAATGGGAAAAGTATCCAGGAGCCGTAGACGTTTGGAAAAGGAATTTCATACATGTAGAACAGTTATTTAATTATGGAAGTGATGTAAGAAGAATAATGTACACAACTAATGCTATTGAATCAGTTAATTCAAGTTTAAGAAAAGTAACTAAAAAAGGAACATACCCAAATGAGAATGCTCTATATAAATTACTCTTTTTAAGAATCAAAGAATTAGATGAAAAATGGGTTGGCGGACATATTCGAAATTGGTCAATGGTTTTAAATCAGCTCATGATAGATGATCATTTTAAAGATAGGATTAATTTTTACTTAACTAGATAAGCTAAAATACAATATTTAAAAAGACCAGATTTTTATCTGGTCTAAAAGTGCATGGCTACTTTTTAATCTGTTATTTAATATTGAAACAAGTAATAAAATAAAGAATTAAAAATTACTTACACACTTTTCTTGACAAAGTCTCATTTCTTATTTATTTGAAATATCATACATGCTTATAAGCATTAATTTTGAAATTAATATCCATGATAAATAGATAAATAAAAATGAAATGTATAATAAATATATATCGGAAAAATATTAAGAAGATATTAAATGTTGATAGATTGTACAGATGCCTAATTAGTAGTATAATTAAATAAATTATATTTAAATTTTTAAGAGGAAGAATTATGGAACCAAGAGATATACTAAAAAAATTACATCCTAATCAATTTTCGGATTCTAAGACTATAGATAAAGTAGAATGTCCCAAAGAGTTAGTTGATTTTTATTTATCACGATTATCTGAACATAATAAACATTTTGATTTTGAGCAATTTATAAAAAGACTTTTAGAACGTGAAGTATGTCCTAATTTAGTTGAAGAAACTGGTCCTGCAGGAGGCGGAGATGGAAAAGTTGACACAGAGAATTTCCCTGTTTCTTTAAAAATACAAAAATTTTGGTGGTATGGTATAAATGAAAAGAATGATAGATGGGCTTTTGCAATTAGTTTAAAAAAATCATGGAAATCAAAATGTGATGGGGATATTAAAAAAATCATTGATACAAAAAGAGGATATTCTAAAATATTT
>URQL01000183.1 GCA_900550005.1 uncultured Erysipelotrichaceae bacterium | reverse complement strand
ACTTAAACGACTTGCGTATTCACTTTCATCACGGTCACCGGTGATTTCAAAACTAATTCCAACGTAGTTGTATTTTTCAAGAAGCGGTAAAGCGTAATCATAAGTAAAGGAATAACCATCATCCATGGTGATCACGACAGATTTTTCAGGGACTTCTATTTTTCCTTCTAACCAATCATAGAGTTCTTCCATCGTTAATGTAATATAACCTTCTTCTTTAAAGTGAGCAAGTTGTTGTTCAAATTTTTGAATGCTGTAAAAATTACCATTTTGGGGTTCTTCTTTCGTTTCATCATAAAAATAAGTTGCTGGATTTTCTACCGAGCTAAAATCATTTTGATACTTTGTAGGTAATTCTTCTTTAGAGGCTGTTTCTTTGAAAGATTGGATAGTAGGTTGTTTCGTATTTTGTTTTAAAAATAAACCTGAACTTAGAATAATAATAAGTAATAAGACAATAAGTATAATTTTTTTAATCATGAGCTCTCTTCCTTTCTTCTAGAGTTTAGCATAAATCATTTTAAATAAGAAGAGGATTCTAAGCTTTCTTTAAAGTTTTTGATAAAGGAAACTAAGTATTCAGGACGATCTTGGTAAATAAATCCATATTCAATCGTTTTGGTATTCATTATTGGAATAATGGTGATGTCTTTTCTTTTTTTATTAAAACTATAACCTGGAAGTAAGGCAATACCATAATGGCTTTTGGCAAGGGTAATGCAAGCTTCTTCATTTTCTAAAATGAGGTGTTCATGATGTTGACCATGTAAGGTTATTTTTTCTTGTAATGTATTTTTAAATTGAAATGGAATAAAACGAGGATGAAGAAGGATCAAAGTTTCACTCGCTAATTTTTCAAAACGTAAATAGTTTTGCTTAGCTAATGGATGATCATTAGCAACGATGGCATATGCTTGTTCTAAAAGGATTTTTTTAAAATGACATCCTTTAAGCTTTAGCACAGTTTGATCGGTGGAAAGAATAAGATCAAGTTGTTGATTGGTAAAAAGTTGTGTTAAAAAAGCAACGTCGCCAATATAAATTTTAGGAATTAAATTAGGATAATCTTGATGTAAATTTTCTAGTGCTTTTTCTAAACTTTTAACTTCATAAGTGCTTGTACAACCAATGCAAAATAAAGTCTTTTTTTCTTGTTTGTTTTTTTGTAAATGGGTTTTAGAGCGATTGATTTTATCTAAAATATCTTTAGCATCTTGATAGAAAGCTAGCCCTTCATCGGTTAATTTTACCATTTTTGAATTACGGTAAAAGAGTTTGGTTTCTAATTCCTCTTCAAGCATTTGAATATGATGTGTTACTGTAGGAACTGATAGATAGAGTTTTTTTGCAGCTTGGGTAAAGTTAAGTAATTCTGCTACTTGAATAAAACATTGGAGTTGCTGAGTTGTCATTTTAAATCACATCCTTTTCTTTTTAGATTATAACATTAGATATTATCTAATGCCATTTTTATTTTTAAAATTCAAATTTAAAGAAAGATTTGCTAAAATGAAAACGCAAATGGGGGGATGAATATGAAAGAAAATAAAATGGCTACAATGCCAATTAAAAAATTATTACTTACAATGGCTACACCACTCATTCTTTCGATGTTAGTTGGTGCTTTATACAATATTGTTGATAGTATTTTTGTTAGTCGCTATAGTGAGGATGCTTTAACGGCTGTATCCCTTGCTTTTCCTATACAAAATATTATTGTTTCTGTAGGGACAGGACTTGGAGCAGGGATGAATGCGGTATTATCAAATTACTTAGGCCAAAAAGATCAAGAAAATGTCGACAAATGTGCTCACAATGGATTACTTTTAGGATTGATCACGTATTTGTTTTTACTTGTTTTTGGTTTATTTGGTGTACGTTCTTATTATTATTTACAAAGTCAAGATCAAGTGATCAATGAATTAGGGATTATTTATTTATCGATTGTTTGTGTTGGGGCTTTTGGACAAATTTTTCAACTTTTATTTGAACGTTTATTACAATCAACAGGTAAAACTGTTTATACGATGTATTCACAAATTAGTGGTGCTGTGCTTAATATTATTTTAGATCCAATTTTAATTTTTGGTTTGTTTCACTTCCCCAAAATGGGAATTGCTGGAGCAGCTGTTGCAACGGTATTAGGACAAATCTTTGCTTTATGTATTGGTCTTTATTTTAATTTAAAAGTCAATAAGGAAATTCACTTATCTTTCCATGCTTTAAAATGGACTGGAAAAATTGCTAAAAAAATCTGTTCAGTTGGTATTCCAGCAAGTATTACCATGTTTTTAAGTAGTATTATGTCGCTTGGATTAAATTGGATTTTAGGAAGTTATTCTTCGACAGCAATTGCTGTTTTTGGAGCTTATTTTAAAACTTCAACTTTTATATCGATGGCTGCTTTTGGTTTAAATAATGCGATGATTTCGATTGTGGCTTTTAACCTTGGAACAAGAGATTATAAACGGGCAAAAGAAACACTTCGTTTAAGTGCCATTATTTCGATAGGTATTGGCGTTTTTGGATTATTGCTATTGCAACTTTTCCCAAGACAAATCATGAATGCTTTTGGGGCATCAGAATATATGATGTCTTTAGGACTCAGTGCTTTACGTATTGCATCTTTTAACTTTCCATTTGCATGTTTATCGATCATGGTTTGTTATGGATTACAGGCTATGGCCAAAGGAATGCCAAGCATGTTGATTTCTTGTTTAAGACAAGTGATTTTCTTACTTCCTTTAGCTTATATTTTAAGAAAAATGATGGATACAAATGGAGTATGGTTAAGTATTGTTTTAGCTGAATTTTTCGCCATGCTAGTTGCTGTTGTTTGTATTAAAATTGCTATGAAAGATTGTTTTAGTCATTAAGGAACAAAAAAGTTCCTTTTTTTGTTAGAAATCACTTTTTAGAAAATTGACGATAAAGTTAGCTTATGCTATAATTTTTATGAATTAGCAATTGCTAACTTATTTAAAGTTAGAAGGGAGAGCTTAAAATGGATAAAAATTTCTTAGAAATCGTTGATTTAAAGAAAGGATATGGAAGTGGGGAAACACGTCAAGAAGTCTTGCGAGGAATGAATTTCACTGTAGCTAAAGGCGAATTCTGTGTACTACTTGGTCCATCTGGATCAGGAAAGTCGACCTTGCTAAATATTATTGGAGGTATTGATCAAGCAGATTCAGGTTACATTTCAATCAACGGAGCTAAACTTGAAGAAATGGGCGAAAAAAAACTTACTCAATATCGACGTAAGCATTTAGGTTATGTTTTTCAAATGTATAATTTAATTAGTAATTTAAATGTCAAAGAAAACATTGAAGTAGGAGCTTATTTATCGGATCAGCCTTTAGATATTGATGATTTATTACATACTCTTGGCCTTTATGAACACCGTTATAAATTACCAAATCAACTTTCAGGTGGTCAACAACAAAGAGTATCAATTGGTAGAGCCATTGTTAAAAATCCAGATATTCTTTTATGTGATGAACCGACAGGAGCTTTAGATTATAATACTTCTAAAGAAATACTTCAATTGATTGAAGATGTCAATAAAAAATATGGAAATACCATTATCATGGTTACACATAATGAGGCGATTAAAAATATGGCAGATCACGTTGTTAAATTACGTGATGGAATGGTACGTCAAAATGAAATGAATGAAAATAAGATTTCAGCTTCAGATCTTGAATGGTAAGGGGTAAAGATTTATGAAAACAAAAAAAATAAAAAATCCCCTTATTAAACGAATCCCTAAAGAATTAAAGGGGGATTGGAAAAAATACTTAGTAGTCTGTTTATTTTTAGTTTTAACGATTGGGTTTGTTTCAGGTATGTATGTTGCTAATGAAAGCATGTTAACTTCTGCAAGTGAAAACAAAATTAAAAGTAAATTAGAAGATGGTCATTTTGAATTAAAACAGGCAGCAAGTCAAGATTTAATTACAGCGATTGAAACAGGGAATAAAGCTGA
>URQL01000182.1 GCA_900550005.1 uncultured Erysipelotrichaceae bacterium | reverse complement strand
TACGTTCTACTTCTCCACCAAAGTCAGCATGGCCTGGTGTATCCATGATATTGATATGGTAATCTTTATAATTAATAGCTGTATTTTTAGCTAAGATCGTAATTCCTCTTTCTCTCTCTAAGGCATTACTATCCATAACTCGATCTACAACTTGTTCATTATTTCTAAATGTACCAGATTGTCTTAACAATTGGTCTACTAAAGTTGTTTTTCCGTGGTCAACGTGTGCAATAATGGCAATATTACGAATATTTTTCATATAACACTCTCCTTTTTATTTTTTACAACATCACATTATAACACAATTCCTTTTTATGCAAACATTTTTTAATCTTGTAAGCGCTAATAGTTAAAAAAATTTATTTTATTATGATAAATTCATTACTTTTTCATCTTAATACTTTGAATCATTAAATTTATGCCAACAATGATCCAGATATAAAATAATTGATTTAAAGTAAAAGTAAATCCTAAGAATAAAAATTCAAACCCTCTAATAAAATAAGAAAGGATCCCTGCCATAACATAAAATAAGCCACTCACTAAAATAGCTGAAAAAGATTTTTCTAACAAACATAAAAAGGCTGCATAAAACAAAATACCTACTAATAGTGTTGCTAAAAAGACATTATAAAATTCGTTTTTAAAAAAAATCATACTAATAATTTGAAATACCACTTGTACTAAAACCATACCACACCATATCGGTGTAATTAATCCTATAAAATATTGACTATAACGATTCATTGTTCCACCTCATTTTTACTTTATCATGATAGATTTAATGAATTTGTTCGTTTTCGTCGATAAAAAAATAGCACATGAATTTTTTCATGTGCCATCTTTATTAAAATTTAATGATTAAGCTTCAAAATCATATTTTTCAAATACTTCACTTACTGGTTTTGTGTTTTCAATGTTATAAATTGTACTTGCGATTAAATCTGCAATAGATACTGTTTTTAATTTATCAAATTTTTTAGCATCTGGTAATTCAATTGTATCTGTAACAACAACTTCTTTAGCTACTGAATTTTGTAATTTTTCACAAGCTGCTCCTGAGAATACGGCATGTGTACAAGCGATATAAACTGATTTTGCACCTTTTTCCATTAAAGCTTGTGCTCCAGCAGTAATTGTTCCTCCTGTATCGATCATGTCATCGATCATAATACAGTTTTTACCTTCAACTTCACCAATGATTCCTGTTACTTCAGCAACATTTGGTTTTGGTCTTCTTTTGTCAATAATAGCTAGTGGGACATCTAAAGCATTAGCTAATTTTCTTGCTCTATTTGCTCCCCCATGATCTGGTGAAACAACAGCTAAATCTTCAATATTTAATTTTTTAAAGTAATTGCTTAATAATGGTAAAGCAGTCATATCATCAACAGGGATATCAAAGAATCCTTGAATTTGTGCAGCATGTAAATCTACTGTAACAACACGGTCTACACCTGTTGTTTGTAATAAATCTGCTACTAATTTAGCTGTAATTGGTTGTCTAGCTTTTGCTTTACGATCTTGTCTAGCATAACCAAAATAAGGAATAACTGCTGTAATTTCTGCTGCAGATGATCTTTTTAATGCATCTACACAAATTAATAGTTCCATTAAGTTTTCAGTTACTGGTGCTGATGTTGATTGAATTACATAAACATGTTTACCACGTACTGATTCTCCAATTTCAATTAAAATTTCTCCATCTGCAAAGTGATGTACGGTAGTATCACATACAGTTGTATCTAAGATTTTTGCAATACTATCTGCTAATTTTTTACTTGATGATAATGAAATCAATGTTGTTGTTCTTTTCATTTTCTCGTCCCTTTATTTCCTTTCTCTTTTTTCTTTTAATACTTTAGCATACTCAAGTTTGGTCACTTGTTTTGCTCTTGCAATTGCAAAAGCATCTTTTGGTACAGTATCTGTAATCGTTGATCCAGCACCCACATAAGCACCTTCTTCTAAAGTGACTGGTGCAACTAAATTAGAGTTGCAACCTACAAAGACATGGTCTTTGATAATGGTTCTAAATTTATTTTTACCATCATAGTTACTTGTAATTGTACCACAGCCAATGTTAACACCTTCACCAACTGTAGCATCTCCAATGTAACTTAAATGAGCACACTTACTTCCCTTACCAAAAGTGGTATTTTTCATTTCGACAAAGTTTCCAATATGTATATTTTCCAAGATATGACAATCTTTACGTAAACGTGCATAAGGTCCAATATCTGTTCCTGATTCAATGACAGAATCACTTATAACACTAAATTTAATTTCAACGTTATCTTTAATAATGACATTGTCTAATTCACAATGAGGTCCGATATGACAATTTCTTCCAATGACTGTATTTCCTTTGATGATACATCCTGGTTCGATAATTGTATCTGAACCTATTTCAATATCTCTAGCAATATAAGTATTGCTTGGATCAACTAAAGTTACACCTTTTAATAAAAGTTCTGTATTAATTCTTTCTTGCATTTTCTTTTGAGCATTAGCAAGTTGAACTCGATCGTTGATTCCACCTACTTCATCGAAATCATCAATCACATAACTTCCTACTTTGTAATTTGCTTTTCCTAAAATTTCAATTACATCTGTTAAATAATATTCATTTTGTGCATTATTATTATTGACTTTTGTTAAGGCATCAAACAATAATTGGTTATCAAAACAATATTCTCCAGTATTCATTTCTGTAATTTTCAATTGTTCAGGTGTAGCATCTTTTGCTTCCACAATTCCAAGTACGTTTCCTTGTTCATTTCTTACAATACGTCCAAACGGGAATTTTGTATCACAATGTGCACTCATTAATGTAGCTTTATTTTCATTATCCACATGTGTTTTGATTAATGCTTCTAATGTTTTTTTACGAATAAGTGGTGCATCCCCATTTAAAACTAAGGTAATACCTTCTTTATCTTTTAACAAATCATAAGCCATTTTTACAGCATGACCTGTTCCTAATTGTTCTTCTTGCATAACATAAGTTACTTCATCTTGCATAATGTTTTTAACTACTTCTGCTTTATGACCAACAACAACAATTGTTTGTGTCACATCAATTTTCTTTAATTCATCACAAACATGTTTGATCATTGGTTTGTATAAAACTTCATGAGCTACTTTTGGTAAATCCGATTTCATTCTTGTACCTTTACCAGCAGCTAAAACGATTGCATAAATATTCATCTCGCCACTCCCTTTTATTCGACATTATTCTATCAAAAATAACATAAAAATAAAAGAGTATCCTAAAAATACTCTTTTATTTTTTGTAAAAAGTAGTCTTTTTTGCGAAAAGTTTTTCTTTTCTAAACTCATTCATTGCATTTTCTAAAAGTTCTTCATCTTTAGTCAAGCCAAAAACACATGAACCACTACCTGACATTAAAGCTGTATCAAATCCCATATCCAATAATTTTTGTTTAATTTCTTGAATTTGAGGAACAAGTTTCATAGATACACCTTCTAATGTATTTCCTACATTTTCTACGATTCCTTGATAATCATTTTCTTCTACTTTTTCTCTAAGTTTTGTGCAATCTGGATGCATTTCATGATCTAATTTTAGCATTCCAAATGAACGTTTTGTTGAAACTCCTCTTCGTGGTTTAACAAGTAAAATAAAACAATCTAGAGATGTATTTAGAAATTCTAATTTTTCTCCTATACCCGATACAAAAGCAGGTTGTTCATAAATACAAAATGGTACATCAGCCCCAATTTGTTTACCAATTAATGCTAATTCGTCATTTGAAATATTTAAATGAAATAATTCATTCATTGCTCTCATTACAGCTGCACCATCACTACTTCCACCAGCAAGTCCTGCTTGGATTGGTATATGTTTATAAATATGGATTTTAATTCCTTGTTCAATATTGTACGTATCCATCATAAGTTTAGCTGCTTTATACACGATATTTCTTTCATCTGTTGGCATAATGGCACTATTACTTGTAATTTCAATCCCCGTTTCAATGACAGTAACATAGATTA
>URQL01000181.1 GCA_900550005.1 uncultured Erysipelotrichaceae bacterium | reverse complement strand
CATCTTCTTCAATAGAAAACATTGCTTTTGCAAGATAAAAATCTTCTTGAGTGGTAATTTTGATATTCTCAGGTCCACAAAGAACAATTGGGAAATCTAATTCTGGATAATAATGTTTAACAATCATACAAGAATCAATAAATGAAAAATCATTTTCTGCAATGGCTTTATGATGTGCAGATTTAATTAAATCTAAATTAAATGTTTGCGGTGCTTTAGCAATAAATGAATTTTCACGCTTAATCACGTGTTTAATACAATTATTTTCCACATAAGCAAAAGTCTCTTTTGCTGTGGCACAAGTAATAGCAACTTGTTTTTCTTTTGCAAGCTCAATATTTTGAATAATGATCTCATTATTAATAAATGGTCTTACCCCATCATGAATAACCACAACACCACTATCCATTTCTTTTAAACCATTGTAAATAGATTCTTGCCCAGAATTACCACCTGGCACAATACGCACCACTTTTTTAAGGTGATACTGCTTTACTAAATCTTCTAAATGAGATTCCCATCCTTTTAAAATCACTACTACAATCGCATCGATTGCCTCACATTGTTCAAACTTTTCAAGCGTATGAACGATGACAGGTTTACCATATACTTTTAAAAATTGCTTTGGTAATGACTTTGAGTTCATTCGAGAACCAGTCCCACCTGCAAAAATAAGTGCGTAATTCATATCTATCCTTTTAAAGAAACTTTTTCTTTATCATTAAGAAACTTTCATTAATAAATTTTTCTTTTAACACAAACAAACTAAGTAAATAAACAATACCAAAAATAATCGCTATTATTGCTAAATTTACAATTAAATAAGAAGAAATAAATGGGTATAAAAAATAAGAGACTATCCCTGATAAGGCTAATGAGATAATAATTTTCACATATTCAATACCAACAAAAAGAATACCTAAATAGGACCTAACCATATAGATCTGAACGCATAAGACAGCAAACTCCGCACAAACCACAGAAATTGCCGCACCAACAGAAGCAAACTTAGGAATCAACCATAAATTTAGCACTATATCAACAAATGCTGCAATTATCACAGAAGTAAAAAGTGCGGTCTCTTTCTTCAAGGGAATTAAAATTTGGACGCCTAAAATATTCGTAATACCAACGAACACTATGGCTAACATTACAATTTTTAATGGCAAAATCGCATCTGTATATTGTTCGCCAGCTAGCACTAAAATAGTTTGCTCTGCAAATAAAATAAAAAACAATACAACGGGTAGAGCTATCACGAATACAAAATTTATTGACTTATTTAATGCAGCATTAAATTCAGACTGCATATTATTTTGAATGTAGTATGACAATCTAGGGAGTAATACAACACCTAAAGAAGTGACTATACTCAATAGAATAGCTTTAATTCGAATCGCGGCATTATAAAATCCTACTTCAGTATCATTCGTCATAAAGCCCAGCATTGCCGAATCGGTCGTAGTATAAATGGCTATGGCAAAACTTGTTAAAAAGAAAATAAACATCGGTTTAAGATGCCGCTTAAATTCATACTGACCAATAAACTTAAGTAAGATAATTTTTCTCAAGTTAATAAAATTAACTAACCCTGAACCTACAGTGGCAAATGCAGTAATTGCCGCAAAAACTAAATAATCACTTTTTTCTTTAACCAGTAAAAATGTCGCAGCTAATGCAATTAAACGAAAAACAATCGTACGAACTGTAATATAGCGATATTGCTCTAACCCCTTATATAGCCACTCTACTCCAATAATACTGAATAAAATCATACTGGAAGTAATAATAAATAATTTAGGATCAGAACTTAATTGTGGCACGACATCTAAAGCAATAAAAAACAGCATATAAACAAAGCACATTACAGCAAAATTAATTGCTAAAACCTCATGTGTCACTTTTGATAACTGTAATTTATCATCTCTAACTTGCGCAGTTGCTCGCACGCCATAACTGTTTACACCAAAAGTCGCTAGCATCGAAAAATAGGTAATGACAGAAACAGCAAAAGCAACCTTCCCTGTTCCCTCTGGTAATAAAACTCTAGAAACATAAGGGAAAGTAATTAATGGAAATAGAAAATTCGATACGGTCAATATCAAATTCATTATAAAATTAAATTTTATCGAATTTATTTTCATCTTAACTCTTGAAAAAGTCTCGCTTTTGATTTTTTTGACCACAAATAAGCAAGTGCAAAAAATATTGGATTGTATGTAGGATTGATTAATTGTGGATCTGTTAAAGAATGCAACATCAAAAAAATCAATACTAAGCCAAAAACCACATTATTTTTTTGGATGACCAAATAGGCTAATTTTGTAAAACCTATAGCTAATAATAGTGAAGGAATCACACCATAGTTGATCAACAGTTGTTGAAATGCTGAATCAATATAAAAATACCCTTTTCCTTCCGTTACATCCGCAAAGCCGACATACTCAACATTAGCACCAAATAAATGAATGCCATATTCATGAAAACCATGATTACCTAGCCATAATCGCCCAGATAATGCTTTATCGATATTTAGCATCCAATCAATTTCTGGATTAAACGTACATTGCAAATAAACAGCGACTAAAAAACAAATGATATAACTAAATAATGTCCCAAACTTAAATAGGAAACCAATCCCCCACTTACTATGATAATCAATCTTCCACCATTTATTGATAAATAACAGAAAACACAGCAAATTTATTAAGTAATAAACAGCTCTCGTATCTGTCATATAAAATAAATAATAATTCAAACCGACTATACACAATAATTCAATACTACCAATTTTAGTACCTCTAACAATGAAGTAACATAATACAAAATGATAAAAATAATTTGGTAGTAATGTAGGAAATCCAAATCCCATTAGATGGCGTTCTTTCCCATCCTCTCGGAAAAGGTCTATATTTAAATCAGGATATAAATCAAATAGATCGCCCAGATAAATAACGATCAAAGAAATAAAACTCAACCACAAAAATGCGACGAGTAACTTTTTGAATTCAATATACTTACAAAGTATAAAAACCAGACAAAAATTAATTAAAAAACCATTTTGCTTTGTTATTAAAGTTGAGATAGCAAAAGTAGCAATTACAAGGAGATCAATCCAAGTTTCTTTATTTATCTTATAAATAAACAAGATACAAACAATGAATAAAAAAAACAGACTATAATTAAATAGAGCAAAATAAGTATCTGCATCTGGTACTAAAGATACATATCTTGAAGAAAAAATCTGGCGATATAATACCCATAGACCAAACGGAATTAAAAAAAATGCAGAATACTGTTTTTTAGCCATTAACATAATTGCTATTATTTTTTATTTTTATAGAGAAATTTCACCACTCCAAAAAAGCCAAATCCCAAAAATTTAAGTAACTTAACTAACTTTGTTGAAATATGATCATAAAAATCTGGATTTGTTTGTTTAATTTTATCTAAAAACGCTTTTAATTCCGTTTTTGCTTGTTGTGAGTTTTCTTGTAAAAAGGCTGTTTGAGTTCTTAAATGAATCATCTTATTTAGGCGCAAGTTAATAGCCTCACGTAGAATCGATAACATTTGCTGATTTTTTTGTGAAAAGAACGTTAAACAATTCAATGTTACTTGCTCCAACATAAAACGATTTTTAATTAGTGATTCAGGTGCAACGCTCTGACCTTCTCGGCCTAAACGGTATTGATATAAAACATCTTTCAATATAATGGCCGTTTTTAAATAAATTGAAGGATAAATTTTATATTCGTTGTCCACGTAGAACATCTTTTCGCTAATTTTAATATTATTTTCTTTTAAAATAGCAGTTCTATAAGTGGTCATGTGCATCTGTTGAAGTTCACCCATATATTTCAATGCATCTTCATATGAAATAACCTCACCATATTTTGTTTCAGGTGATAGCTCAACCAATAACTTTTTGCGTTGGTTGTCATCCATAAACACTTGGTTACACGGATTGATGATTAAATCTGCATCGTGATCTTTAAGAAAATCCAATAGATTTTGTAATGCGACTGAATCAACCCAATCGTC
>URQL01000180.1 GCA_900550005.1 uncultured Erysipelotrichaceae bacterium | reverse complement strand
TAGATACCTTGAGGTTGATCTTGTTCAATTAAATAGCCTCTAGGTGTAGCAAAAATCTTTTCTCCTGAAGCCCTAAGTAAAGCAATATCCCCCACTATAAGTTGCCTTGAAACTCCAAAGAGTTTTGCAAGTTTACTTGCACTAATGGGTTTTTTAGCTAATTTTATTTGTTCTAATACTTTTAATTGTCGTTGTTCTTTATCCATATTCTCACATCCTTGTTTTCTATTATAGCAAGATTTATCTTATTTTTAAATGCTTACAAGGATTATTTCTATAGAATAAAAATAAGTATATTTTCTTTTACTTTAAGTTTTTATCTAAAATTTTGCAATTTTTTTCGATAATTTAAATAGAGTATTGAAATTTATTAAAAAAAGCGATATTATACATTTATACAAAAAAAAGGGGATTTAAATTATGGAAATTAAAGTAACACGTAGTACAAATTTAAAAGAAAAACCAGATCAAAATAATCTTGGCTTTGGTAAATATTTCACTGATCACATGTTTTTAATGGATTATGATGAAGGAATTGGGTGGCATGATGCACGTATTGTTCCTTATGCACCGATTCCAATGGATCCAGCTACTATGGTTCTTCATTATGCACAAGAAACATTTGAAGGTTTAAAAGCTTATCGTAATCCTAAAGGAGAAATCTTATTATTTAGACCAGAAATGAATGGTCAACGTTTAATTAATTCAAATAAAAGAATCTGTATGGCTGAACTTCCAGTAGATATGTTTGTAGAAGCAGTAGAAGCCATTGTTAAATACGAACAAGATTGGATTCCAACTGCACCAAATACTTCTTTATACATTCGTCCATTTATGTATGCATCTCAACCTGGTGTTGGTGTTCATCCAGCTAAAAGTTATCGTTTTGTTATCATTCTTTCACCTGTTGGTAACTATTATCCAGAAGGAGTTAATCCAATTAAAATTTGGGTTGAAGATGAATATGTTCGTGCTGTAAAAGGTGGAACAGGATTTACTAAATGCGGTGGAAACTACGCAGCAAGTATCGCTGCTCAAGTAAAAGCAGAACAAAATGGTTATACTCAAGTATTATGGTTAGATGGTGTTCATCGTAAATATGTTGAAGAAGTAGGAACAATGAATATCATGTTCTTAATTGGTGATGAAGTCATCACTGCTCCAATTGAAGGATCTGTTCTTCCTGGAGTTACACGTGATTCAATGATCACTTTATTAAAAGATTGGGGTTATAAAGTATCTGAAAGAGAATTAAGTATTGATGAATTAATGGAAGCTGGACATAATGGAACTCTAAAAGAAGTATTTGGAACAGGTACAGCTGCCGTTATTTCTCCAGTTGGAGAACTTAACTATAAAGGAGATATCGTTACAATTAATGATTTCAAAACTGGTCCATTAACACAAAAATTATATGACACTTTAACAGGTATCCAATGGGGTAAATTAGAAGATAAATTTAATTGGACTCATGTGGTTAAATAGGTAATGCTCGCATTACCTATTTTTTATATTAGATGATAAAGTATCCATGAAATAAGATAGGCCAGCAAAAATTGAAAAACCACTTGCTTAAAAGCATGTTTAAAAGAACCTAATTCATTTTTCAAAACCGTAAAGCTCGCTAAACAAGGCGGATATAAACAAAAGAAAGTTAAAAAAGATAGGACTGTTGGAATAGTCAATTGCAACTGCAAAGCACTCCTTGATCCAAATAAAACGATTAAAGTTGAAACAACCAATTCTTTTGCAAAAAGCCCCATTATAAGAGAAATAACCAATCGCCAATCTTTTAAACCAATCGGATAAAATAATAAACTTATTCGTTTACTAAATAAAGCTAATATACTCAAAGAAGAATCCTTTGTATAAGTGAGCGTTAAAGTAAAAGATTGTAAAAACCAAATCAAAACAGAACCAAATAAGATTAAAGTAAATGTTTTTCTAACAAAATCATTTACTTTTTTCTTTAAATAATAATAAATATTTTTTAATTTCACTTTACGATAGGGAGGCAATTCTAGAAAGAATAGACTTTCTTCACTATGATTTGAAAATAACCCTAACAAAATAAGAATAGCCATTCCTAAAAGATAATAAAATCCAATAACAAAAAATGCTTTTTGTTTAAAAAACAAGGAAGCCAGCATACCATAAACTGGAATTTTTGCTGAACAGCTTAAATAAGGAATTAAAAATAAAGCTTGTCTTCTTTCTTTTTCATCACTCAAAGTTCGCGTAGAAAGTAAAGCAGGGACAAAACAACCTAATCCAACTAATAAGGAAATACATGAACGACCAGATAATCCTATTTTTTGAAAATAATGATCCATAATAAAAGCGATTCTACCATGATACCCACTATCTTCTATTAAAGCTAGGAAGAAGAAAAACACAATTAAAACAGGAATAAAAGACAAAACACCAAAGATTCCCATAAGTATTCCTTCACATAAAAAATCAATAAAAACTGGATTAGCTAAGAACAATTGAAGTTGAGATTGAACTTGTTGAATTAAAAAGGTAAAAAATAAACTCATTTGATTTTGAAGAGGAACTCCAATTAAACGAAATGAGAAAAAAAAGATGGTTAATAATACTATAAAAAAGAATAGGAAGCTTAAATAAGGATGCAATAAATATTGATCGATTTGATCTGTTTTAGTCGAATGTATTGAAATACTTAAACAAGAATTCAAAATTTTATCAATCGTTCGGTATTGAAAAGTAATCCATCTACTTTCTACATAAGGATAAAAGAGAGATTGAATTTGATTAACTTTATCGATTTCAACACCTCTATTATTTCCTAATAAAACTTGATTAATGGTATAAAGATCAACTTGATTTATTTTTCTAAATCTATCTTGAATAAACTCAGGAAAGACAACTAAACTTGAATAAGATAATTTTGTTTGAAGTAAGGTCATTAACTCTTTTTTGGCTAACGAAAAATCGGATAATGAAATAACAGGTATCTGCAATTTTTCTTTAAGTAAATCAAGATTTAAATAATGATTATTTTTAATAAAATCATCCATCATACTTAGTACTAAAATCATCGGTTTTTCTAAAAAAAGAAGTTGTAGAGTTAAATAAAAATTACGCCTTAAATTTGTACTGTCTACAACATTGATTATAACATCCACTTGTTCTTTTAATAAATAATCCAAAGTGACTTGTTCTTCTAAAGAATAAGGTATTAATGAATAAATTCCAGGCAAATCAATAACAATAAAATCTTTATGGTCTTTAATTTGACCTTCTTTTTTTTCTACACTTACACCAGGAAAATTTCCCACATGTTGCAAAGAAGAAGTAAGTTGATTAAATAAGGTACTCTTACCAGAATTAGGATTTCCTACTAAAGCGATTTTCATATTTGTTCCTTCCTTACTTCAATTTTATTTGCCAATACATAACGAATAACTAAACGATATCCAGCAACTTCAATTTCAATTGGATCATTGAATAATGCTTTATGTAAAACAATAAGTTCCCCATCTTCAATTAATCCTATTTCAAATAATCTTCGCTTCTCTTTTTTTGTTACTTCCATTTTAACAATCCTTACTTTTTCTTTTATTGGTATTTGATCTAAAGTCATAAAATCACCTCAAATCTATCCTAATAAAAAAAAGTTAAGTAATTTGTCTTTTCATCACTTAACCTAAAATTTTTATTAGTTCTTTTATGTTTTTTATTTGATATGTAGGTTTAACTTTAGTAAAATCTTGACTTTGATCACTGATCCAACATGAATCACACCCTATATTGCATGCACCTTGAATATCCGAAGATAAAGAATCACCAATAATAAGTGTTGTTTCTAATTCAAAATTTTCAATAGCCTTCATCACTTGATCAAAATACGCTTTGCTTGGTTTTTGAGCATGTAAATCTTCTGAAACAAAAACTGCTTTAAAATATTTTAAAGTATCGGTTCCCTTTAATCGAGAAAAAGCGGTCTTACTAACACCATTAGTAATCGCATAAAGGCGATAATTTTGATTTACCTTTTCTAATACTTCTTTTGCTCCCTC
This sequence comes from uncultured Erysipelotrichaceae bacterium, assembly GCA_900550005.1. Classification (GTDB taxonomy): domain Bacteria; phylum Bacillota_I; class Bacilli_A; order Erysipelotrichales; family Coprobacillaceae; genus Beduini. The sequence goes on along the minus strand of URQL01000180.1, from coordinate 43 downwards.
ACATAAAAATAGACAAGAAGCTAAAGTAGATTGATAATATTTA
>URQL01000179.1 GCA_900550005.1 uncultured Erysipelotrichaceae bacterium | reverse complement strand
ATTGCTTTGGTTTGTGATGGGATGGGAGGCCATAATTCTGGTGAACTTGCATCCAAAATAGTTTGTGAGTATATTTGCGATTGCTTTCGTATTATGCCTGTTTTTAGAAATAATGATGAAGCCTCAGGATGGTTAAGTGAAGTGGTTAAAGATGCTAATCGTTTAACGAAAAGACAATCTCTAACTTCACCAGCACATCAAGGAATGGGAACGACCCTTGTGCTTGCTTTGATTTACCAAAAACAAGTCTTTATCGCCAGTGTTGGTGATAGTCGTGCTTATCGTATTGATGATCAAGAAATCGTTCAATTAACAGAAGATGATACATTTGTAAATGAATTGATCAAATCAAACATTATTACTAAAGAAGAAGCTAAAAATCATCCTAAACGTAATGTTTTAATGAAGGCAATGGGCGTAAGTGAGGATATAGAAGTGGAAGTTCAAATGTATCCTTTACAAGTGGGTTATTTACTTTTATGCAGTGATGGTCTTTATAATGGTGAAAATGAAAAGCAAATTCAAAATGTTGTTTTACAATCTTGCTCTTTAAAAGAAAAGTGTGATTGCTTAGTTGATGAAGCGATTGAAAACGGAAGCCGTGATAATATTAGTATTGCTTTAATCGAAATAGAAGGGAGGGACTTAAGTGAGCTTGAATAATCGTATTATTGATGGTCGTTATGAAATTAAGGCCATTATTGGTCAAGGTGGAATGGCGGATGTTTATTTAGCGGAGGATTTAATTTTAAAAAGAGAAGTGGCAGTTAAAATCTTACGCGAAACATTGGCAGAAGATCCCATTTATGTTAAAAGGTTTCAAAGGGAAGCCAGTGCTGCAGCAACTTTAACAAATAAAAATATTGTTGAAATATACGATGTGGGTCAAGAAAACAACCATTATTATATTGTAATGGAATTCGTTTCTGGTCAAACTTTAAAAGATTTGATTTTTAAACGTGGAGCTTTACACATGGCAGAAGCCATTGACATTATGAAACAAGTGACTTCTGGTGTTGATGAAGCACATCGTTGTGGGATCATCCATCGTGACTTAAAACCACAAAATATTTTGGTTACGGATAGTGGTATTGCTAAAATTGCTGATTTTGGTATTGCTTCTATTGAATCTGTAACAAATGTGACAAAAGCCGATACGATCATGGGGTCACTTCATTATTTAGCCCCTGAAATTGCACGTGGACAAAAAGCAACACCACAAAGTGACATTTATTCTTTAGGAATTATGTTTTATGAGCTATTAGTAGGGCAAGTTCCTTTTAATGGAGAATCACCTGTAAACATTGCTTTGAAACATATGCGTGACGATATCCCATCTGTTTGTGAGATGAATCCAACAATTTATCAATCGGTTGAAAATATTATTATTAAAGCAACAGCAAAAAATGTTGAAAATCGTTATACTAGTGCAAAAGAAATGTATGATGATTTATGTGTTGCTTTAGATCATCCTCATGATAAAAAATTAGAATTTCAATTAAAAGATGAAGATACAACGATCATTGCAGATAATGAAACTTTATTTCATGATGACTTAGAACAAGAAGATGAAGTAGAAGTCAAAGAAAAACCTAAAAAGAAGAAAAATAAAAAGATTTCTAAAACAAAATCAGTCATTATTGGTGCTGTAATTGTTTTTGTTATTGTGGGGATTATTTTGATCACACATTTACTTGGGTCTTCTGGTAAACAAGTTAAAGTTCCTAATGTGGTGGGTAAAAGTGTGGATGAGGCTACAACCTTGCTTAAAAATGCGGGGTTTGAAGTCAATGAAGATTCCATTACTTATGAAACATCGGATGAGTATGAAAAAGATCAAGTTATTTCTACGTCACCGAACGCTTTATCTTTAGCTAAAGAAAAATCAGAAGTCAAACTTACTGTTTCTAAAGGACAATATATCGTAATTGAAAACTATGTTGGACAAAATATTGATGAAATCCAATTACAATTAGAAAAATTAGGTTTTACAGTAGAAATCAAAAAAGAAGATAGTGATCAAGAAGATGGAACGATTTTATATCAATCCATTAGTGAAGGTAAAAAAATAGCACCTGATGCAAGTAATAAAACGATCACATTTAAAGTAGCTTTAAAATACATCGTATTAGATAATTATGTGGGTCAAGACGTTGAAAGTGCTAAGGCAAGTTTAGAAGCCCTTGGGTTTAAAGTGACAACAAAAGAAGAAAATTCGCAAGAATCAAGCGGTAAAGTTTTAAAACAATCTAAAGATGCGGGAACAAAATATGCTCAAAATAGTAATGATAAATCGATTACTTTAACTTATTCAATTGGCGTAGCTAAAGCGACAGTGAATAATTATTTAGGAATTGAGATCAATGCGGCTAAACAAAGCTTAGAAAATGCTGGTTTTAATGTGACGTTAGAAGTATTACCAGCACCAAGTGATGAAGATGAAATTCGTTCAATGAAAATCAATGTTGTTATTGATCAATCCTTATCGCCAGGAGAATACGAAAAAGGGCAAAAGATCACATTGTATTATTATAAAGAAAAACCAACGGTTTCATCATCTGTTTCAGAATAAAAAAAGGGAGAAAGCTATGCCAGAAGGAAAAATTATAAAAGCTTTATCAGGATTTTATTATGTAAAAGTACAAGATGAAATTTATGAGTGTAAAGCACGAGGTAAATTTCGCAAACAAGCGTTTAAGCCTTTAGTAGGGGATGAAGTTGAATTTCAAGTTGAAAATCAAAGCGAAGGTTATATTTTAAAAATCAAACCTCGTAAAAATGAATTGATTCGACCGCCTATTTGCAATATTGATCAAGCTTTGATCGTTGTTTCTGCAAAAGAACCGGATTTTTCAACTTTATTATTAGATAAATTCTTATTAATGATTGAAAATCTAAAAATTAAGCCGATCATTTGTGTTACTAAATGGGATCTTGTTATGCAAGATGATCCTTTACTTCAACAAATTGAAAGCTACCGTAAAGCAGGCTATGAGGTTTATGAATTGAGCTCAAAAACAGGACAAGGAATCGATCAAATCAAAGCGCTTTTTGCAGGCAAAGAAAGTGTGATCACGGGTCAAAGTGGAGTAGGTAAATCAAGTTTACTTAATACTTTAAATATTGATTTGCAACTTCAAACAAATGAAATTTCTAAAGCTTTAGGTCGAGGAAAACATACGACGCGTCATGTAGAATTATGCGAGATTTTAGGTGGTTACGTTGGCGATACACCGGGATTTTCTTCGTTAGAATTAGAAATGAGTGCTCAAGAAGCTGCTGTTAGTTATCATGATTTTGCTCATTTTTCAAAAATGTGCAAGTTTAGAGGTTGTTTACATGATTCAGAACCTTATTGCGCTATAAAAGTGGCTGTCAGAGAAGGACAAATTAGTAGAGAACGCTATGAACATTATTTATCATTTTTAAAAGAAATTAAAAATAGAAAGGAAAGATATTAATGATAGTTTCACCTTCCGTTTTATCAGCAAATTTTGCTGATTTAAAAACAGATATTAAAAAAATTGAAGATGCTGGAGCAAAATGGTTACATTATGATGTAATGGATGGTCATTTTGTTCCAAATATTTCGTTTGGTTATAGTATTTTAAGTGATGTAAGAAAAGTAACAGACCTTTTCTTAGATGTGCATTTAATGATTTCTGATCCACTTGCTTATTTGGATGAATTTGCTAAAGCGGGGGCAGATTTAATTACTTTCCATTATGAATGTTATTCAAATCCAAAACAAATTGAAGAATGTATTGAAAAAATCAAAGCAAAAAAGATTAAGGTAGGAATTAGTATTAAACCGGCTACACAGGTTGAAAGTATTCTTCCTTATTTAAAAGATTTGGACTTGGTTTTAGTTATGAGTGTTGAACCTGGATTTGGTGGGCAAAGCTTTAAAGAAGAAGCAGTAGAAAAGATTGCAAAACTTCATGAGATCATTACTCAAAATCACTACGATTGTTTAATCGAAGTAGATGGTGGAATCAATGCACAAACGGGAAAACAATGTAAAGATGCAGGGGTTGATGTTTTAGTAGCAGGAAGTTATGTTTTCAAACACCCTAATACAAAAGAAGCTGTGGAATCTTTACTATGAAAAAAG
>URQL01000178.1 GCA_900550005.1 uncultured Erysipelotrichaceae bacterium | reverse complement strand
TTGACTGCACCGGTCAATACCAACTTAGATAATACAAATAAAGAACATGTTTTAGATGAAGTCACTAAAGCCGTTCAATTTTTTAGTGTTAATCACGTCGGGGCTTTGATTTCTTTTGAAATGAATCAATCTTTACAAGATTACATTCAAGCCGGGACACAAATTCATGGGGATATCACTTATGAATTATTATTAACTATTTTCTATGAAGGAACAGCTTTACATGATGGGGGAATGATTATTCAAGGGGATAAAATTGCGTGTGCAAGTGCTTTTTATGAACCGACAACACGTGAACTTAGTCCAATTTATGGAGCTCGTCACCGTGCTGCTTTAGGTCTTAGTGAAGTTAGTGATGCTCTAACGATCATTGTTTCTGAAGAATCAGGAAATGTCTCTTTTGCTTTAAAAGGAGAATTAATTAAAATTCCTTTAGTTGAATTTAAAGAACGTCTGGCTTTAGAGCTTGGATGGGGAAGTGTTGTAAAGGAGGAATATAAAAATGAGTGATCCTAAAAAAGAACCAAAAGAACAAAACAATGATTCTTATGATTTTTTCTTGAATTTTATGAAAAAACAAAAAGAACAACAAACAGAAAAAGAAAAGAAAAAAGCAAAAGAAGTTAATGAAGCGAAGAATAATTCAATTAAAGTCACTTTAATTGAATTTGTGGTGAATGCTACTGAAGCTATCAATCATGTAATTGAAGATATTTTGATGGATAACAGAAAATCTAAATGGTTCTCACTCTTTTTAGCCCTTACGCTTTTTGCTATGGTCAATGGAACTTCTTTTATGTCTGTGACGGAAAAGACAGTCAGTAGTGTTCCTGTCGAAGTACGTAATGCGCCTAGTGATCTAGGAATCAGTGGGGTTGTTGAAACAGTGGATCTTAAATTAAAAGGGAATATCGTTAATGTTCAATCTTCTTTATATAATGGTGATTACAAAGTTTATGTTGATTTAGATAATTACAGTGAAGGAACGTATGACGTGGATCTTAAAGTAGAAGGGCTTCCTAGTGGTATTGCCTATTCGACCAATCCTCGCAAAACCACGATCACACTTTCTAAAAAAGAATCCCGTGTTTTTGCTTTAGGTTATCGTTTTGAAAACGAAAATCAAAAAGGAGCAGAGTACGTTTTAGAACCACCTACTTTAGCTAAAAGTGAAGTTACAGTAAGTGCGGGTAAAGACACACTTGATCAAATTCGCTTAGTAGAAGCAGTCATCGATGTAAGTAAAGTAACAAGTTCCTTTACTCAAAAAGCGCCCATTAAAGCGTATGATGAATCGGGTAACGAACTTACAGTAGATATTACCCCAGATAGTGTTGATGTAAGTGTTGGGGTCACTTCTTCGAGTAAACAAGTTCCGGTAAAAATTAATCGTACAGGCAAAATGATGGATGGTTTAGCTTTAGCTTCTTTAGTCGCTGATCCTTCAACAGTTACGATTTATGGTCAAAAAGAAGTTTTAGACACGATCGAGTCGGTTAGTGCATCAGTAGATGTATCACAAATCGATACGAATAAAGAACTTTATGGTGTATTACTTGATGTTCCAGAAGGTGTGAGCTCACTTTCTAAAGATACTATTTTAGTAAGTGCTACAGTCGATCAACGAATTTACAAAACAATCGGTAATGTTAGTGTCAGTGTTTTAAATAATACGAATAACTATACTTTAACGTATGATCAAACGGTCAGCTTAGAAGCTTCAGGCGCACTTAGCCATTTAGTCAATATTGATTCTAGTGCTTTTAGTGCAACGATCAATATCAAAGATTTAACGCCTGGAGAATACGATGTTAAAGTGACTTACCGTTGTAATGATACTTTGATTGATCTTTATCCAGCAAATGAGCAAATTCATATTAAAATCGAGTAAAATCACACTTTTTCACATAATAATACAATATTTTGCCTATAGAATTTTTTTAGAGTTATAGAGAGGTGATCAAAATGATTAAATATCGAATTAATATTATTGATGATGAAAAACAACTCAATGATTTAGTTAGAACTTACTTAGAAAAAGAAGGTTATTATGTTTATTCTTTTTACACTTATGATGAAGCGTTATTGCATATTGAAGATGATGTCCATTTATGGATTGTTGACGTTATGTTAGATAAAGAAAGTGGCTTTGAATTATTAAATCAAATCAAAGCCATTAAACCCGAAATGCCGATTGTCTTTATGTCTGCTCGTGACCAAGAGTTAGATCGTATCATTGGTTTAGAAAAAGGTTGTGATGAATACATTACTAAACCTTTTTCACCAAAAGAAATGGTACTTCGTATTCAAAATATTTTGAAACGTGTCTATAAAAATAACCCATTTTTAATTAATATTGATGGTTATGTTGTTGACGAAGTCAAACGTAAAGTTTTAGAAAACAATGAAGAAATCGATCTTACAACCAAAGAATATGATTTACTTTTATTCTTTTTAAAAAATCGCTCTTTAGCGATTTCCAGGGAACAGATCCTTTCAAAAGTATGGGAAGAATTTTATTATGGAAGTGATCGTGTTGTTGATGATACACTTAGAAGACTTAGAAAGAAAATGCCAAATTTAAATATTAAAACCATCTATGGATTTGGCTATCGATTAGACTAATGAAAAAATATATTAAAAAGATTTTTAGCTTGTTTCACTCTAAGTCCTTATTTAATCAATTATTTTTAATGATTTTTTGTTTAGCTTTAGGGGTTGTCCTTGTCGTTTCTCCCATTATTGATCACAATATTAATCGCTTAGTCTCTAATCAAATTTTTGAAATGATTTTAAATTCACAATCGGATTATTTACAAAATTTCTATAATCCTTTTGATAAAGGAAAAGATAAGCAAGTTTATCATATTGTAAGATCAACAACTTCTTCAGGAATATCTTGGGAAGCGGCACCACCTTTAACTTTAAGTACAACAAAAGATTTGGTGACAAATCTTTTTGAAGGTGTTGTTGATGGACAGACGGAAACAACCAAAAATTATGTAAGTGAGTATCAAGGACAAAAAATCTATTTTACTATAACGTATATTGAAAATATGGATAGTTATTTGATTTCGTTTGCTTACAGTGAATATTCAAATGAACTTTTAAATTCAATTCGTAATGAACTTGTTTATGTTCTTTATGGTGTTATTATTGTTTTAGCAATCATTATGTTTGTTTGGGTAGCGACAATGATTCAACCTTTAAGAAGTATTCAACGTTATATCAACAAAATCAAACATGGTGAAAAAGGGGAATTAGATATCATGCGAACCGATGAAATTGGGCAGGTTTCGCATGCTTTGGTGGAAATGAAAAAGGAATTAGATCGACAAGAACAATTGAAAGAAGAGTTTATGCATAATATCTCTCATGATTTAAAAACACCAATCGCCGTTATTCAAAGTTATGCCATGTCGATGAAAGACGATATTTATCCTTATGGAACAAAAGAAGCTTCTTTGGATGTTATTTTGGAAAACACATATCGTCTTGAAAATAAGGTCAAGTCGTTCCTTTATTTAAATCGTTTAGATTATATTAACCAAGAAGAACTGATTTTAGATGATGTGAATATGAATGAACTGATCACTAAAGTAACGAGTCAATTAGATGTAGGCCATCATATGATCGAAGTTGTTATAAATAATGAAAAATTGATTTTTAAAGGGCAAGAAGAACATTGGCGTAATGTGATTGAAAACATTATTGAAAATGCTAAACGTTATTATAAAGAGAAAATCCGCATTACTTTAGATGAGAATGCTATTAGTATTTTTAATGATGGGTCACAAATCGATGAGGAATTGATTCAAACCATTTTCAAGCCATATACAAAAGGTGAAAAAGGAAATTTTGGTCTTGGACTTAGCATTGTTAAAAAAGTAGTGGCGATGTATGGTTATAAAATCAAAGTTGAAAATGTCGATGGTGGTGTTCAATTTGTAATTTATAGATAATTAAGCAATTAATTATCTATTTTTGTTTTCATGAAAACAGATATTTGGTATAATATTAAATTGAAATGGAGTTGGATAACATGGTAATCGATAGAATTAATGAATTAAGAGATCTATTAAATAAATATGGTTATGAATATTATGTACTCGAT
>URQL01000177.1 GCA_900550005.1 uncultured Erysipelotrichaceae bacterium | reverse complement strand
TTCATCACGTTTGCTTGATTAATCATTTTAGCTTTATTCCACCAAGCTATACAATGAGGTTCTTGATCTAAGATAGAAGTAAAAGTTTCTTTCCAACTTTCAATTTGAATTGAAGCTAATATCTTTTCATTTCCTATTTTTGTTTTTTTAATTATTTCTCCTTTATTTTTTAGAAAGATAACTACTAAGTAAAGTACCAATTATTAATAGGACTATGCTTATCAAGATGGTATCATTGGTATTTATTTGACCTAGGGCACCTAGTATAAGAATGATAGATGTTATGTCTAAGGTTATTGCTAAAATTTTAGCGAGTTTAGTTTCATTAATTTTATTTTTTTCTTCTAAAGATAATGTATTGTATCCAGCAATACTATTGATCCCTTTTCCTTTATATAAGAATAAAGAAATTATCATGAGTAGGATAGCACTTAATAATAGAGGTATTTTCATTATGCATTTCCTTTCGTTAGTTCTTCTAATACTTTTCTTACATTATGTGCAGCATCTTCTTGAATTTCAATAATTCTTGCACCTCTAGATTTTGCTACTTCTCTTAAATCAACAGATATACCTGTATGAAATGAGCATCCTATAACTAAAAAGACATCTCCTGGTTGTAATTTATAAACCATTTCATAAGCTTTTTGGTAGTTTGGTGCAGGATCACCATAAAGGACAGGCTTATTATATAAAGAATAAGCGATATCCATTTCATCATCTTCAGGTAAACCGCCATGTAATTCTAAAGCATCACTACCAGCTAATTTGTGTAAACCATCAATATTCATGGTAATGATAGGAATGTGATACTTGGCTAATGCAATATGACCATCATTAGGCATAGCACCATTCATATTTGTTTTTAATTGTTTAATAACTTCATTATATTCTTTTGGATGAGAGTTTGCATAACTTCTAAATAGCTTTTCTCTTACATCAGGTCTTTCCATAAAAGTTGGAATATCACTTTGTTTTGATATTCCTGCTCCTGTAAATGCGATTATTTTCATTTAAATCAGCTCCTTTTATACAAATTATTATAGCACAGAATGTAGCTATTGAATAATCTTACTCAATTAATATCAATGATACTATTAACGAAATTTGTAGATAATTTTTTTAGGTATTCATTAGATTTTTGAAAATTTTTAACTGATGTGTAATAATTAGATATTGCTATATATAATAATTTTTGTGCATTGGGTCCAAGAGTATCAAAATATTCTTTTTCTATTTTTAATAATATGTTTAACGATCTTTTTGAATTAGGTGAGTCTAACATTATTAATAGCCATTTTATTAACAAAGTGTATGCTGTATATTGTGTATCTGTTTTTAATCCAAGATTAAGAGATTTTTTACAATTTTTTTTATTGCCATTTTGGTAATAACACCATGCTAATTCAAAAAAAGTGTCATTTTCGTGTAAATGTTGAATTGCATTTTCATAGTGATTAATGGCTAATTTAAATTCTTTTCTTTCTGAATAAAGAGATCCTATATTGTGTTGACAAATTCCATAATTATTTAAATCATTTGAATCGTGATATCTTGTGCTTAATATTTCATAAGTTTGAATTGCTTTATCTAGGCAATTAATTTTATGATAAAACATTGCTTCAAATAATAATGTTGAATTATAACGATTTTGATTTTTTTCTTCAAAATATTTTTTCTTACATAGTGAAATATTTGTTAGAAAATTTGAGAGATTTTGAAAGTAAAAGTTTTCATTTACAATTTTAATCCTAGCCATTGAGGTTGCTTTATTTTGTTTAAAAGAGATAAGCATTGGTTGTAGATATCTTTGTCTCTTTTACGTGCATGGTATATCATTTCACATAATAGAAAAAATTCTTGTTCAAATGGCTCAAATGATTGTAAGTATTCAAATATTAGTTTTTCTTCAATCTTAAAATTTTGATCTTCTTTAGCATATAACATTTTATAACAACAATTAATTAAATCCAAATGTGCAATATAACGTGAATTTTTATTTTTTTTAATTTCGGTTAGTAAGTAATCATGGTTATTTTCATAGAATTTCATGTAATAGAGTTTTTTCATTATATTTAAAATGTAATTTGAAGAAGATGAAAATTGCATAAAAGAATACTCTTTTATGCAATAATTATGTAAAAGGATTTTCATTTTTCGAGGGTTAGGATGAATTGTTTGCTTTTCTATTTTATTTAAATATGAATTTGTTAATCCACATTTTATTGATAATTCATTTAAGGTTAAATTATTTTCAATTCTTTTCTTTTTAAAAAAATAGGCATCCATAGACATCAATTTACACATACAATTACTCCCCTTTTTAATAATATAAAAATATATTAACCTAAAGGACCTTTAATATCAAGGGGATTTTCCTTACTTTCACACATATGTGAAATACAATTTCCATTTTGGTCAATAATACAATTACTATTGCAAAGATGACCACAATTGTTACATTTTAATGTAAAGCTTGAAATTGATAGTAGTGTAATAAACAGTTTAATTTTTTTCATTTTTATCTTCCTTCTCTAATAATGTAATTATCTTGAGTAAGTAGTCAATTGTATTTTTTTCAAAATTATGATTATTATCATTGGTTGTATTTTCTTTTTTTAATAATTCATTAGGAAGTGATAATTCATAAATAGACACATCTAAATAAGCAGCTATTTTTATCGCTGTTGATAATGAAGGTGCATTCAATTCTTGTGAATAAGTCCATAATGTTTTTTTGCTAATATTTAAATCAGTAGTTAATTGTTCCTTGCTTATGTTTTTTTTCTTTAATAGTAAAGTTAAATTTTTATAAAAATTTTTTGCAATTATTTTATTAAGTACTGATGTTGATAAATTTAAAAAATCATAATTCATAACAACAACTCCTATCATATCACCTTATTTTGAATTATAATTTTTAAAATTTCGTTAGTAAAATTAAATTACACATATTAGATAAAAAATTACATATATGTAAAAAAGGTTTTTTTATGATAGCCAGTGCAATTTACATTTACATTTACAAAAGTGATTAAAACTAAAGGATACAATAAATTCCAAATTTTTTGATATGTTAAATCATGATAAATGACATCTTGTGTTAAAATAAACATGAAAAAGTTTATATGTATGAATATTATTCTATAAATTTTTATTTTTTTATAATATTTATATATATAATATTTTTCAAGAAATAATTTGTTTATTTTACACAAAAAATATAGATATTTTATACTTTTTTTATTTAAATTCTAAATTCTAAAAAATAAAAAAATGATCAATTATTGCTTTTTTGGGCTTGATAAATATGAAATTATTTGTGTAATATCATTTCTAATTATATATTTATGGTGCTAATCTTAATCATATCACCGAATTAATTATCTGAGGAGATTAGTAAAAAATTAGGTAAACTTGAATAGAAATTTATTTATTTTTATCTAAGAAAGGGGGTTAATTACATGGAAGAATTAAAGATCATTAAAATTAGTGAAGAACAAATTCAAAAAGAAGCAACATGTATTGATGGTTCTTGTCACTGTTCAAACTAAAAAATAGGCTGTGAAATTGCACAGCCTATTTTTTTCAATACAAAAGGAGATGAATGAAATGTTGAATTTTTCAAATGAATTTATTATTGAAAATAACAGTATTTAGAGTAAGGATTTATCGAAAAAATATGAAATATCTGAAAAAGTATATAAAGTTTTAAAAAAATATTATGATGATAATTTTGCAAAATTTGATAAAAATCTTGATTTTTGTAAATATTTATTGAAAGAAAAAATAGTTATTGAAGATGATTATTGTTATAATCCGTTTACAAAGAATCAAAAAATAAAGCGAGTTTTTGTTCAATTAACTGAAAAATGTAATTTAAAGTGTAAACATTGTTATGCTAGTGCAGGACCTTATGAAAAACATAGTTTGAACATTAATGAATTAAAAGAATTTTTATTAAAAGCTATTGAATATGGGGTAACAAATATAGATTTCACTGGTGGAGAAATATTTACATGTCCTTATTTATTAGATTTGTTGCAGTTTTTAGATAAGTTTCCAGTTACTATTGTTTTATTCACAAATTTAACATTGTTAGGCGATAATGAAGTAGAAAAACTTAAAT
>URQL01000176.1 GCA_900550005.1 uncultured Erysipelotrichaceae bacterium | reverse complement strand
CAAAGTGGAGAAACAAACTTTGACACAGATTTCTTCTTACCTATTATTGAAGCTACACAAAAATTAGCTAAAGTAACTTACCAAGAAGATAAAATGGCTTATCGTGTTATTGCAGACCATATTCGTACAGTAACATTTGCATTAGCTGATGGTGCACAATTCGATAACGAAGGACGTGGTTATGTTTTAAGAAGAATTTTAAGACGTGCTGTTCGTTATGGAAAGAAAATTGGTATTGAAGGATCATTTATGTATGATTTAGTTGATGTTGTATCAAATATCATGTCAGAATATTATGATTACTTACCAGAAAAAGTAGATTACATTAAAAAATTAGTAAAAATTGAAGAAGAACGTTTCCATGCTACTTTAAATGGTGGAGAAAAAATGTTGAATGACATCATTGAAAAAACAACTGGAGATACTATTGATGGTCAAACAGCATTTAAACTTTATGATACTTATGGATTCCCAATTGAATTAACAGTGGAAATCGCTAGTGAAAAGGGATTAAAAGTAGATGAAGAACAATTTAAAGTAGAAATGCAAAAACAAAAAGAAAGAGCAAGAAATGCACGTGCTGGAAATGAATCAATGAGTTCTCAAAAAGAAGATTTAATGAACTTTGTTGAAACATCTACATTTAGCTATGACCCTAATCCTATTCAAGCTAAGGTAATTGGTGTATTTGAAGATGGTGTACAAGTAGATTGTATTAAAGATAAAGGTGAAATCATTTTAGATCAAACTACATTCTATGCAACAATGGGTGGACAATGTGCCGATACAGGAGTAATGAAAAATGATACAACTTCATTGGAAGTAAAAGATGTTGTTAAAGCACCTAATGGACAACATTTACATGTCGTTGAAATTAAAAATGGTGAAATCAAAGTCGGAGATACTTTAACTTTATACATTAATGAACAATTACGTCATCAAATCCAAGGAAATCACTCAGCTACGCACTTACTTCAAGCTGCCTTAAAAGAAGTTTTAGGAAGTCATATTAGTCAAGCTGGTTCTTATGTTGATCCTTATCGTTTACGTTTTGATTTTACTCATTTTGAAAAAGTATCTGCTGAACAATTAGCTCAAGTTGAACGTATTGTTAATGATAAAATCTTTGCTGGATTAGATGTCATAATTAAAGAAATGGATAAAGAAGAAGCTATTGCTTCAGGTGCAACAGCTTTATTTGATGAAAAATATGGAGATAAAGTACGTGTTGTTAATATGTCAGATTTTTCAGTTGAACTTTGTGGTGGATGCCATGTTGAAAATACTTCATCAATTGGATTATTCAAAATTGAAATGGAAGAAAGTATTGGATCAGGAATCCGTCGTATTGAAGCTGTAACAGGCAAATATGCTTATGAAGCTTTAACTAAAGCAAATGATATTATTGAACAAATCTCACAAGTATTAAAACTTAAAAATAAAGCTGAAGTAGTCACAAAAGTAGAAGCTTTAGATGAAACAGTAGCAAGTTTAAAGAAAGAAAATGAAAAATTAAAAGCAAAATTAAATAGTATTGAAGCTAAATCAAAATTAGATCAAGTTGAACAAATCAATGGAGTACCATTCTTATTAGTCGATGTTCATGATATGAACGCTAAAGAAGCTAAAGAATTAGCTTTAGAATACCGTACACAATTAAACAGTGGTATTGTTACTTTAGTTAATATTGAACAAGATAAAGCAACTTATTACGTTGCTGTAAGTAAAGATATGGTTGAAAAAGGTTATAAAGCTGGAGATTTAGTAAAAGCAGCATGTAACGCATCTAATGGACGTGGTGGCGGAAAACCTGATTTTGGACAAGGTGGTACAAAAGAAGTTGAAGCTATCACAAAAGGAATCGAAGCAATTAAAACATCTTTATAGTGGATATTCATTTAAAAATAGTGTACAATGCTATTAGGGTTAGTGAAGGGAGTGACTGCTATGAAAAAAGATGTTTCAGTAACAAGAGTATTCAGTGCAGAAGATATTAAACGAGAAGTCATTCGTTCGAATTTACAAACAGTGGTGAGCGCATTAGAAGAAAGAGGTTATAATGCGGTACATCAAATTGCTGGTTATTTAATTTCTAACGATCCTGCATATATTTCTAGCCATAAAGGTGCACGTACGATTATTCAACAAATCGATCGTAATGAAATCATTGAAGAATTAGTAAAATCTTATTTGGAGAAAAAATAAAAGTATGGGAAAAATTATTGGCTTAGATTTAGGATCTGTTACGCTAGGAATAGCGATCAGCGATCCTTTAGGAATTATTGCACAAGGGGTAGAAACTTTTCGCTTTCCACAAGATCAAGATTCTTTAGCTATTCCTCGGGTAAAGGAATTATGCGAAAAAGAAAATGTTAAAACCATTGTTTTAGGACTTCCAAAACATATGAATGGTGATGTGGGGATTCGTGGAGAAATTTGTTTAAAATTTAAAGAAAAATTAGAAAAGCGTATCGAAGGTGTAGAAGTTGTTTTACAAGATGAACGTTTGTCTACTAAAATTGCAGAACAATCTTTGATTTTTGCAGATGTTTCAAGAAAAAAAAGAAAACAAGTTATTGATAAAATGGCTGCAGTAACAATACTTCAAACCTATTTAGATAGCCATTAACTTATAGAAAGGATAACTACAAATTATTTGTAGCGGTAAACTATGGATGCAAATGAAATCCTTGTAACAGATGATCAAGGTAATGAAAAGAAATTTACTGTATTATTTACTTTTAACAGTGAAGAAACAGGTAAAAAATATGTTTTATACTATGATGAAAACGAAGAAGAACCAGATATCTTTGCTTCAATTTTTGATGATGAAGGACATCTATTCGAAATCGATTCCCCAGATGAATGGGATATGATTGAAGAAGTTTTCTCAAGCTTCATGGCTGAACAAGAACCATTAGAAGAAGAATAGAGATAGATAAAAAGGGATGAGCAATTCATCCTTTTTTCATATTTGCAATCCGCCTATAAATGACTTATAATAGATAAGAATAAAGAGGTTGGAGGAAAATATGAAAAATAAAAGAATAATAAAGCTATTATTACCAATTGGATTGGTGATCATTATTGCTTTAGGAATCGTTACAATGGGATACCAAAAAAATTTAAAAGCTGTTTCAAGTCAAGATGAAAGTGTAGAATTTAGTATTGTTGAAGGGATGAGTCATCAAGATGTCATTAACGAATTAAAACAGTCTGGATTAATACATAGTACATTTTATACAAAATTATTTTTAAAATTAAATTCTTATCCCGTAATTCAAGTCAATACTTATCAACTTAATAAAAATTTAGATTTAAAAACGATTTTTAATATTATTTCTACGGGTTCCTATGATTATTTAGCAAAAGATGGAATGACGATCACAGAAGGATCTACGATTTTTGAAATAGCTTCAAAAGTAGCAGAAAAATTAGAAATCAGCCAAGAAGAAGTATTAAACAAATGGAAAGATCAAGACTATTTAAAGACATTGATCAATCAGTATGATTTTTTAGATGAATCGATTTTAAATGATCAATTACTTTATCCTTTAGAAGGTTATCTTTATCCAGATACGTATAGTTTAGTTAATGTGGATAAAGATATTGAAAGTTATACAGCGCTTATGCTAGATCATATGCAAGAGGTTTTAGATCCTTATTTACAACAAATTCAAGATACAGGATGGTCTGTTCATCAATTTTTAACATTTACTTCTATTGTGGAAAGAGAATCTTTATTTGAACAAGATAAAGCTAAAATTGCTGGGGTATTTAAAAATCGTTTAAGTATGGACATGAATTTACAAAGTGACATTACGGTACTTTATGCTTTACAAAGAACAGGATTGGATGTTTCTTAGAATACGATTCACCTTATAATACATATAAATACAAAGGATTACCTGTTGGACCAATCAGTAGTGTTTACAAAACAACGATTGAAGCTTGTCTAAACCCTGAACAAAGTGATTATCTCTATTTCTTTGCTTGTAAAGATGGAAGTGTGCTTTATGCCTCAACTTATGAAGAACATCAAAAAAATGTAGAGGAGAATATGTGGTATTAATATGATAAAACAAGAAATACTAGATGAAATGGAAATCGATGCTTTAAAAAGAAATATCCCAGTGATGCAAAAAGA
>URQL01000175.1 GCA_900550005.1 uncultured Erysipelotrichaceae bacterium | reverse complement strand
CTCTTTTTCTCTTTCCTTAGGATTTTTTGCTGTTTTGTCTTACTTTAAGATACTAATATAAAATAAATTTCTAATTGTTGTATTTTATCATGAAAAAAGCTTCGTTCTTGCTTAGTTACAATAAATAACCTTTATCTAAAACGAATCTTTTATAATTAAATAAGTTCTAATTCATTAAATGCTTGAGCAATTCCATCATGATATAAATCAGCTGTGACATAATCCGCTTTTTCAATTACACCATCTCTGCCATTTCCCATAGCTACAGCTACATCAACTTCTTCAAACATTTCTAAATCGTTCATACTATCGCCAAAGCCAATTGTTTTATAATCATCTAATTGTAAATAATTCATTAAAAATTGAATTGCCGTTGCTTTTGTGATACCTTTATTTGCTATTTCTCCTGCTTCTATCCCATCTTCATAAGAAGATTTTATAATATGAAATTCATCTTTAAATTCATTCATCATCCTTTCATACGCATTTCCGTTAAATTGATATGAAATTTTATTAATGATTCCTTTCTTTTGCTCTAATGGTTTCATAATCTTGAAAAAATGACTATTTGGGTCAAATCCTTTTTTTATGTATTCATTAATAGAATCTAATTGAGCTTTATTACAGAATAATCCATCATTACTTTCTAGATAATATTTAGCATTTTGTTCATCTAAAAATTTTGTAATTCTACTTACCGCCTCTTCATCTAATTCCTTATGAAAAATCAATTGATCTTTATATAAAACATAACCGCCTGCGGCACCTATTACACCATCAAACCCAATATCCATAATATCACCGATCTCCGCTTGAGATCTACCTGTACATAAAAAAATCATATTTCCATTTTTTCTTGATTTTTTTATTACTTCAATCGCACTTTCTGGTATATATTGCTTTCCATCTCGTACTCCAGCTAATGTCCCATCAATATCTAAAAAAATTATTTTCTTCATACTTTTTCTCCTAATAAAAAAAGAGCTTCGAGAGCTCTTCATTTGTTATTCAGCAACTTTTTGTTCTTTGATTACTTTTGCAATTGATTCAATTACATCTTTTTCATCTTCACCTTCAGCAACGATTTCTACAGTTGCTTTAGTTGGAACACCTAAAGACATAACTCCCATAATTGATTTTAAGTTTACTTCTTTACCGTTATAAACTAATTTAACATTACTAGCAAATTTGCTTGCTTGGTTTACTAAGATTGTTGCTGGTCTAGCATGTAATCCAACTGGATCAGATACTACAAATGATAATTTTTCAGCCATTACAAAATTCCTCCTTAAATACTTCTTTGACTGTGTCTATTATAACACATATTTTTAAAATTTCTAGAGTTATAATAATTTTTTTCTAGCGCTTTCACCATTTTAATGAAAAAAAGACCTTAAAAAGGACTTTTTTATCATTTTTTCTTACAAACTAAATAAAATTCGTGAATCGTTATCTCATAAAACCCTTTCGTTTTAATAACTTCATTAATATAAGCATATTGATTTAAAAATATTTCAAAATTATAAATTCTTTCTGGTTTCATTTGTTTAATATAAGTAAAAAAGGCAGAAATACTTCTAAAACCAATTTTAGAAATTTGTTCTCTTCCATCTAAAATCGTAAAACCATTTTGTTCTAAAATAGATTGACATGCATATTTATTCCAATTATTCATTGGATCATTTGGTAAAATGAGTGTGTTTAATTCTTTTAAATGTTCACTACCAACTTGATGTACAAATAATAATCCTTCAGGTTTTAAAACACGAAATACATCTTTTTTATCAAAATTTGTATATTGACAGATATAATCATCTAATTTTTCATCTTTAAATGGTAATCCATTTTTACTTGTAAGCGAAGTTACCTTAACATTTTTTCCTGTAAGTCTTTTTTCTGTTTCTTCTTTTTTAGTATCGATCACATAAGTTACAGCCGGTAAGTTTTGAATAGAATCCGCAAACATCCCTTCATCCATACTTGCAATACCAATATGTTTTTCTTCACTTAAATAGTTTTGTACAACTTCTTTAAAATCAAAAAATGGTTCTGGATAATATATGTCTTCGATATTTTCACGGTTTTTTTCTTCATTTATATAATCATGTAGTTCTACCGCTTTAGCTATTCCCTTTTTGAATCTTCTTTTTGAATAGACATATCCCGCATATTGAGAAATAGCATCAGCAATAATAGCTACACACAATAAGGTTATAAATTCTATTAACCATGCCATTGTGAAAATCTTTTGATCAGAAGAAATCAAAAAGATAATCAAAGCAACGAAAGTAATATAACTTGCTCTACCATAAGCAAAAGGTTTCGTAAATTGTAAAAAATAACGAATATTATATTGTTTATTTGCTCTTCTTCCATCTATTTCTGAATAAATAATTTTAATTAAATTCATAACTAAAATCATCATACCTACCATCATTAATAAATACTCCATAGTTCATCACCCCATAGACAATAAGATACAACATTCTCGAAATAAAAGCAAATAAAAAGAGTGGAGAATTCCACCCTTGATAGAAAATGAACTATCCAGCCAATTTAGCTCTGAATGCTCTTTTACGATCTTGTTCAGTTAAGTAAAGTTTTCTTAAACGAATATTTTCAGGAGTAACTTCAACTAATTCGTCATCATTAATATAATCTAAGCAAGCTTCTAGGTTAAATTGTCTTGGTTTCTTTAATACAACTGTTGAGTCTTTTGAAGATGAACGTGTATTTGTTAAGTTTTTACCTTTTGTAACATTAACAACTAAATCATTATCTCTGCTATGTTCTCCAACGATCATTCCTTCATAAACTTCAACACCAGGACCGATAAACATTGTTCCTCTATCTTCAACGCTTCCTAAAGAGTAAGCAGTTGATTGTCCTTGATCAATAGAGATTAAAACTCCTAATTGTCTTTTACCTACAGTATCCCCTTCAGCTGGTCGATAATCCATAAATGTATGGGAAATAATACCATAACCTTTTGTCATTGTTAAAAAGTTTGTCATAAATCCAATTAATCCTCTTGAAGGAACTTCATATGTAACAGATGTTTGTCCATCATGACTTGTCATATTTTTCATGATTCCACGACGATATCCTAAAGATTCAATAACTGAACCAATTGTGTCATCAGGTGCTTCTACTTGAACATCTTCCCATGGTTCACAAACAACACCATCAATTTCTTTTAAAATAACTTGTGGTCTTGAAACTTGTAATTCAAATCCTTCACGACGCATTGTTTCAATTAAGATAGATAAATGTAATTCCCCACGTCCTGAAACGATCCATTGTTCTTCATTAGGAACTCTTTCAATTTTTAAAGATACATCTCTATTTGTTTCTTTAAATAAACGTTCTTCAATTTGTCTTGCAGTAACAAATTTACCTTCACGTCCTGCAAAAGGAGAAGTATTTGTTCCAAAAGCCATTTTGATTGTAGGTTCATCAATATGTAATAAAGGTAGCGCTTCTTCTTTTCCTAATGTACATACCGTTTCACCAACACCAATATCTGCTAAACCAGCAATTGCTACGATATCTCCAGCACTTGCTTCTTCGATTTCTACACGATTTAAACCTAAGAATCCATATAATTTTTGTACTCTAAATTGAGATTTTGATCCATCAGCTCTAACACAAGATACTGTTTCATTAACTTTAATTTTACCTCTTTTAATACGTCCAATTCCAATACGTCCTACATAATCATTGTAATCTAATAAAGCAGGTTGGAATTGTAAAGGTCCATCAACATCGACATCTGGAGCTGGGATTTCATCAATAATCATATTGAATAAGCAATCCATGTTTGGTTGTTGTGTTGCTAAATCTGTAGATAAACTTGAAGTTCCTTGTAATGCAGATACATAAACAGTTGGGAAATCTAATTGTTCATCATCAGCACCAAGTTCCATAAATAATTCAAGTACTTCATCTCTAACTTCATCAATACGTACAACTGGACGGTCTACTTTATTAATAACTACAATTGGTTTTACTTTTGATTCTAAAGCTTTTTTCAAAACAAAACGAGTTTGTGGCATTGTTCCTTCATAAGCATCAACTACAAGTAAAACACCATCTACCATTTTCATGATACGTTCTACTTCACCACCAAAGTCAGCATGGCCAGGTGTATCCATGATATTGATAT
>URQL01000174.1 GCA_900550005.1 uncultured Erysipelotrichaceae bacterium | reverse complement strand
AATTTTTCATTATCCCCTTGACCCACTTCATTAGCTATTGCTAGAGCAGCGTCATTACCCGAACGAAGTAACAAAGCATAGAGTAGATCTTGCATAGAAATTTGATCGCCTATATGTATATAGACGGCACTACCATAGGCTTTTAAAATAGAATCATTGAGGGTAATGATTTTTTCTAAAGAACAATTTTCAATAGCGATGATAGCAGTCATGATTTTAGATATACTTGCTACACTTTGAACTTGATGAATTTGTTTACCTTCTAAGATTTGTTTAGTATCAGGGTTGTATACAATATAATTTTTAACACTGTATTCACTTGCTTTAACTAGAGATAAATTTAAAAAGAAAATGAGAAGCAGGATAAGTCCTTTTTTCATATGATCACCTAATGTATCCTATGTTTCAAGAATTGAAAACATTCTAAAAACATTGCAGTTTAGTTATAAAAATGTTACCATGTGGATTATGAAAAGGGGGAGTAAAATGGATAAACAAAATAATAATGTAATTATAGAAGGGGTTATTTGGAAACAATTATTGATCTTCTTTTTTCCTATTTTAGTTGGGACTTTTTTTCAACAATTATACAATACGATCGATGCTGTGATCGTTGGTCAATATGTTGGTAAAGAAGCACTTGCGGCTGTAGGATCAACAGGAAGTTTGATCAATTTGATCGTTGGTTTTTTTATTGGATTGTCTTCTGGGGCAACCGTTATTATTTCACAATTTTTTGGGGCTAAAGATGATCGTTTAGTGTCACGTGCTGTTCATACAGCAATGGCTTTGTCGATTGTTGGGGGATTGATTTTGATGTTGATTGGAATCATTTTTGCTCCACAAGCTTTATTGCTTATGGGAGTGCCTGATGAAATTATGACTTATGCAACAGACTATGTACGTATTTATTTTCTAGGGATGATTCCGATGATGATTTATAATATGGGATCAGGTATTTTAAGAGCGATTGGGGATTCGAAACGTCCACTTTATTTTTTAATTATTTCTTGTTTTGTTAATATTATTTTAGACCTTGTTTTTGTGGTCCTATTGAAACTTGAAGTTGTTGGGGTAGGAATTGCGACTTCTTTATCTCAAGTGGTCAGTGCTATTCTTGTTTTTAATGTTTTAGTTCGTTCAAAAGAAACCTATCGAGTAATCATTAAAAACATTCGTTTTTCAATGGAAGATCTAGTAAGTATTATTCGTATTGGGCTTCCAGCAGGATTACAATCTGTCATGTATTCTATTTCAAATATTATTATTCAAGCAAATGTCAATTCTTTTGGAACAAATACCATTGCAGCTTGGGCTACATACGCTAAAATTGATACTTTATTTTGGATGACAATGGGTGCTTTTGGTGTGGCTATTACGACTTTTGTTGGACAAAACTATGGGGCAGGTAAAATGGATCGTGTTAAAAAAAGTGTCAGTGTTTGTTTAAAAATGGCTTTAGTCGTTTCTTTATCACTTAGCTTGATTTTACACTTTATGGCCGGCATCTTTAGTGGATTCTTTACAAGTGACCCAGAAGTGATTGCTTTAAGTACAGATATTGTTCGTTTCTTAACTCAATTTTATTTCTGTTATATTTGTGTTGAAATCTTATCAGGTACGATCCGTGGAACAGGGGAGTCTTTTATTCCGATGGTCATTACCTTATTTGGGACATGTGCTTTTAGAGTGATTTGGATCTTACTTGTTGTACCTCATTTTGGTTCATTTAAAATGATTGAAGTATGTTATCCAATAAGTTGGGCATTAACATCTTCATTGTTTATTATTTATTATTTTAAGGGGAATTGGTTAACTAAAAATAAAGCAAAATAAAAGGCATCTTAGATGTCTTTTATTGTTTTAGGTAAAATAAATGCCGAAAACATTTAAACGTTTTCGGCATTTATGTTTGTTATTCTACTTCGATTGCACTTACAGGACAAGATTCAGCAGCTTCTTTAGCTCCATCTTCTAAATCAGCAGGAACTTCATCTCCTAAAATGTTTTCTGCTAAACCATCTGCGTTTAAATCGAAAACTTCAGGACAGATACCTGTACATGCACCACAACCGATGCAGTTTTCATTAACTCTTACTTTTGCCATAGTATTAATCCTCCTTTAACAACTCAATTATAAACCATAATGGGTCAAATTAAAAGATTATTTTGTTATTAATAGCAATATGTAAAAAAATTATGCTATAATAAAAAAGGTGGTGACAATTATGGAAAAAAGATCAAGAGTGAATAAATATCGCGATTTAAGAGAATCCTTAAAAGAGGATGCCTCTTTACCAAAACAAACAATTCAAGAAGAAAGTAAAACAAATGATAGTCAAGAGGATTTTATTCCGACTTTACATGAATATCGCATGAAACAAATCATGGATGAAACAAAAGAATTAGCTAATGAATTAGATGGGATTGAAGAAGAATTAGATAACAAAGAAATTGAAGAAGCACTTCATCGTGTTCGTTTAAATTCAGGTAAAGGACAACAATACAATACGCGTTTAGATATATTAAATCATATTCAAGCAACCAATATAGAAACGATTGATGAACAACCTTTAGTAGAACCTGATGAAAATTTTTATGTAGAAGGGGAAAAAACGGTTGAAATTCCAGTAGTGAAAGAAACGGTTGAACCAAAAGAAGATTTAGAAGAAACAAAAGTTTTAACAAGCAAACAACAAGAACAAATCAATGAAGAATTAGAATGTGTTGAACACCCTCGCTTTTTCTATGACAATCAAGAAGAGGAACAAGATCAAGAGGAAGACGATGAAGATGAAGAAGAAAATGGAGAATCAACAAGTGTTTTAATGAAAGTTTTAACTGGAATTATTGTTGTGCTTAGTATTTGTTTAGTTATTTTACTTATTTATATTATTAAAATATTTTTATTTTAAGTAGGAGAATCAGATGAAAAAAATAGCAATAGCCATTGATGGACCAGCCGCTGCAGGAAAGAGTACCATCGCAAAAAAAGTCGCAAAGATTTTAAATTATACGTATATTGATACAGGGGCAATGTATCGCTGTGTTGCTTATTATTTATTAAGTCAAAAAAAAGATTTAGATGATGAAAGCAAAATTGCATCTAAATTGGAAAATATACATATTGAATTACTTCCTCAAGGTCAAGTTTTATTAAATGGAACGGATGTTAGTGAACAAATTCGCCAAGATGAAGTATCGAAAAATGCTTCTAAAGTAGCTGCTTATCAAGCTGTACGTACTTATTTAGTGGATTTACAAAGAAAAATGGCCGCTAAAGGTGGCGTTATTTTAGATGGGCGTGATATTGGTAGTGTTGTTTTACCTAAGGCAGAACTTAAAATTTACCAAGTAGCAAGTGTAGAAACACGTGCAAAACGTCGCTATGAAGAAAATCAAAAAAGAGGAATTATCAGTTCTTTAGAACAAATCAAACAAGATATTGAACAAAGAGATTATAATGATATGCATCGAAAAAATTCACCTTTAGTTAAAGCTGAAGATGCTATTGAAATTGATACTTCTTCTTTAACTATTGATCAAGTAACACAAAAAATATTAGAATTAGTTGAAAAGAGATTGGAGGAATAAAAATGGCAAGAGGTGTTGTCGCTATAGTTGGTCGTCCTAATGTAGGAAAATCAACCCTTTTTAACCGAATTATCGGTGAACGTCTTTCTATTGTAGAAGATACGCCAGGTGTAACAAGAGATCGTATTTATGCCAAAGGAGAATGGCTCACAAGAGAATTCCGTCTTATTGATACAGGTGGGATTGAAATATCAGAACAAGATTTTAGTGAACAAATTAAAATGCAAGCGGAAATCGCTATTGAAGAAGCAGATGTCATCATCTTTGTTGTTAATGGACGTGAAGGATTAGATGATAATGATAAATT
Source organism: uncultured Erysipelotrichaceae bacterium (assembly GCA_900550005.1). Classification (GTDB taxonomy): domain Bacteria; phylum Bacillota_I; class Bacilli_A; order Erysipelotrichales; family Coprobacillaceae; genus Beduini. Next base: position 323 of record URQL01000174.1, on the reverse strand, counting down.
TGTTGCTAGAATGCTTCAAAAATCAGGAAAACCAATTTTACTTGCGGTTAATAAAATTGATGATCAAGCCTTTTATGATAATATTTATGAATTTTATGCTCTAGGTGTAGGTGATCCTATTGCCATTAGTAGTAGTCATGGAATCGGTGTAGGGGATTTACTTGATCAAATCATCAAAGCTTTACCAGAAGATGAAGATGAGCAAGTGGATGGTGAAATTCGTTTTTCATTAATTGGTCGTCCTAATGTAGGTAAATCCAGCTTAACAAACGCATTACTTGGTGAAGAACGTGTTATTGTTTCAGATATTGAAGGAACAACAC
>URQL01000173.1 GCA_900550005.1 uncultured Erysipelotrichaceae bacterium | reverse complement strand
ATTTCATATTTTTTAATGCAAATCAAATAAAAAGAAATACATATAAAACAATACTTAATAATAGGAGCATGTAATGCTTATAACTCCATAGTTATTTTAATAAATCTAATTTTTATTGATATAATAAATTTATAAAAATAAGTAAATCTAATAAATAGATTTTATCACACTTAAACACATTCGTCCATAATTTTAATTACTTAACATCTCCTCCTTGTATCACTTTAACATTGCTTAAATCCATATCACCAAATTTTGCAGGATTTCTTACAAATACAGTAAGTTCAAAATCTTTGTATTTTAATTGGCATTTTAAATTCATTATGATTCTATATTGCTCTATTATTACGTTCTTTTTTAGAATAGCTAAATAACGAATTAGTAATTGTAGAAAAGGTTTCACCACAATCAATACAACGAAAACGTTGATGAGCTTTTTTATCCTTACCAAATTTAACGATATGATTTTTATTACAATGAGGACAAAAAGAACTATCTAATGAATCAGATAGTTCTCCTTTGATCTTATTATCACAATGATGATTAATAAAGTAATCATTAATTTTTCAATAATGATTTCAATTTCTTCTTCAGAAGCATTATTGATAATTGAGTCCATAATATCATTAAACATTTTGTCAGCCATAGTATCTTCACCTCGATAAAAGTATAACAAAAAATAAAGAAATGAAATGATCTAAACGATTAAGTAAAGTATGAAAAAAGAGTTACTTTAAAAATCAACATTTATCTAGAGTTCTATTTTTAATAAAAAAAGAGCTTAAATTTAGCTCTACTCCTAATTTTAAACTCTTCTTAATTATTCTATTATTTATTTAAAACTTGTTTTAAAGTTTGCTTGAATCGTTCATTTTGTTCTGGTAGACCAACAGAAACACGACTATAATCCCCAAATTGACGAATCATAACACCATAACTTCCTAATTCATTTACTAGATCTTCTGAGGTAATTCCTTTAGGGTAAAAATATACAAAACTTGCATAAGATTTCACTACTTCGAATCCAGCTTCTTTCAAAACATTTTCTAAGAAATCTCTTCCTTTTGTATTATTTTCAATAGATCTTTGAATATATTCTTTATCTTGTAATGCAGCAACAGCACCAGCTAATCCAATACGGCTAGCGCCATATCCAAATTCAACATTTCTCATTGCTTCAGCAATATCTTTTTGCATAATACCATAACCAATACGTACTCCAGCCATTCCAAACAATTTTGAGAATGTTCTAAGTACGGCTACCTTTTTACCTTGTTTTACATATTTAATAGCTGATTCATAATTTTCATCATTGATCCATTCAAAATAAGCTTCATCAATTACTGTAATAACATGATCAGGTACTTTTTCCATAAAGGCATCAAGTTCTTCATTTGAAATTAAAGTTCCGGTTGGATTATTAGGGTTAACAATAATAATAAGTTTTGTTTTATCTGTAATTAAATCATACAATGCGTCTAAATCAAAAGCGTAATTTTTTAATGGTGCTGACTTAAATACAGCGCCATAACGGTTAGCTACTGCTCGATAAGAATCATAAGTTGGTACACAAGTAATCATTTCATCTCCTGGATTTAAAAAGATTTCCCCAAAAGCTGAAATAATACCGCTTGACCCAGATGTAATCATAATATGTTCTGGTTGCATACCATAGTAATCCGCTATAAATGCTCTTACTTCTTCTGTTTGTGAGAAAGTAAATGGATAAAAATTCGATATTTTCGCAGCTTCTTGCATTGCTTCAACTGCTTTAGGTGATGGTCCTAATTGATTTTCATTTGCATTTAATTGAATTGTGCTCATAACTCCATCACGAACTGGAATTTTCTTTCCACCTGGTTTATATGCACTAAAATTTTTCAAAGGTTCTCTTAAAAGATCTTTAACTTCCATAAATATCCTCCTGTCAAATTGTATACAATTATAATTCAAAGATATTCTATACCGATTCTATAAATTTGTCTATACTAAATTTAAAAATAATTCCTAATTTAGTAAATTATAAAGAGACTATTATGAATTGTACTAAATTCAATACAATTCATTAGTTACATCATTATAAATACATTGATATTCTTTTAATAAGCGATCATAATCATAATTTCGACAATTTGCTGGACTAGTTGAAGGTAAATAAATTGAAGAAATGTTTGTTGAAGGATAACAATATTTTTTATATAGATTGGTAGCTTTTAGTCCTGTAGTATAAATCTTTTTTACTTGAGTTTGATCTAATATTTTCTTTATATCATTGACCTCAATATTGCAAATACTCGAATCATCAGCACCTTTAATTTCACATTCTTTTAAAACATCCCATAAAGCAATATGATGATTCAACAGAAACTGTTGCTTAGCTAAATTTGTATTTTCTATTTCCTCATGAAATAAATCAGATAAGATCTTCCAAAATCGATTTTGAGGATGTGAATAATAAAAACCAACTTCCCTTGATTTTGGTGATGGAATAGAACCTAATATTAGTATAGTTGATTTTTGATCATATATTGGATTTAACGTATGTTTTACTCTTTCTTTATTCATATTTAAACTCTTCTCTTTTATTTTTTTTATAAGATATATTATAATATAGGTGGAGGTGTTTTTAAATGAAAAAAGCAATCATATTATTTAAAGATGGATTTGAAGAATTAGAAGCATTAAGTGTTGTAGATGTTCTTAGAAGAGCGAATATGGAATGTCTAATGGTAGGAATGGATTCACTAGAAGTAACAAGTAGTCATCATATTACTTTAAAGATGGATCAACTCTATAATGAAAATGTAAAAGATGCATCTTTAGTCGTTATACCTGGTGGTATGCCTGGTGCAACATCATTAAGAGATGACGCTCGTGTAATTGCTTTATTAAAAGAATTTAATCAACAAAACAAACTAATTGGTGCTATTTGTGCAGGTCCAATCACACTTCAAAAAGCAGGTATCCTAAATGGAAAGAATTATACATGCTACCCTGGTTTTGAAAATGAAATCACAGACGGAAATTATAAAAACAGCTTAGTAGAAGTAGATGATAATATTATAACCGCTAAAGGCCCTGGAGCATCTTTGCCTTTTGCTTATACACTACTTGAACAGCTACAAGAAAATAGTCAAACTATTCAAGATAGTATGCAATACACCTTTTTAAAACAAACAATAAAGAATGATCCAAAATAAGATTGGATCTTTTTTTATTGTTTTTTTCGAAGAATACAATTATACTATAATCACAATTAGTAAAAGGAGTAAATAATCATGGAAAAAAGAATTACCGGACATACAGAAATGATTGGTCTAATCGCAACACCAATAAGACATTCAAAATCGCCAACCATGCACAATGCAGCATTTCAAAAATTAGGTCTAGACTATGCTTATTTAGCATTCGAAGTAGGACAAAACGAATTGGAAGACACGGTTAAAGGATTTAGAGCCTTAAATGTACGTGGATGGAACGTATCCATGCCAAATAAAACAATCATTGGAAAATACCTAGATGAAATTTCACCTGTTGCTAAACTATGTGGTGCAATAAATACCGTAGTAAATGATAATGGAAAGTTAAAAGGAACCATCACAGATGGAACAGGCTATATGCGTGCTCTTAAAGAAACAGGTATTGACATAATAGGTAAAAAAATAACCATTGTAGGAGCTGGAGGTGCAGCCACAGCAATATCAATCCAAGCCGCTTTTGATGGTGTAAAAGAAATATCCATTTTTAATCGAAATGATGAGTTCTATGATCGTGCAAAGTTAAACGTAAAAAACATTAATGAGAAAACAAATTGTAAAGCATCCTTATTTCGTTTAGAAAACCTTGAGGCCCTAGAAAAAGAAATCAAAGAAAGTGTATTATTTGTTAATGCAACAAATGTTGGTATGCATCCATTAGAAAATCAAATGATCCTACCAGATACGCACTACCTCAGAAAAGATTTAATTGTTAGTGATGTGATCTATAGCCCTGAAGAAACTTTATTATTAAAAGAAGCTAGAAAACTTGGATGCAAAACGATCAATGGGATTGGAATGATGATTTATCAAGGCGCTGAAGCATTTAAATTATGGACTGGTATGGAAATGCCTATCGATACCGTTAAAGGCGCTCTTAACTTAAAATAGCCTCTATATGAGGCTATTTCTTTTTATATAAACAAAAAAAGAGGAATAACTCCTCTCCTTCTTGCCTGGCAACGTGCTATTTTTGCGA
>URQL01000172.1 GCA_900550005.1 uncultured Erysipelotrichaceae bacterium | reverse complement strand
ATCTGATGTTATCAGAAATTGACGGACTTGTTATATTAAAAGAATATATGAATTCAAAAAACTATAATCCTAATATAAAAATTATATGTTTGTCTGATTTTATGTCTGAAATGATGTCACAAATGTTGAATACATTTAATGTTCATTATTGTTTTAGAAAACCGATTAATATCAACTATTTTATTCAATCCATTGAAGATATTCTTCGTTTTCAAAATGATGATCCATCATTGCTAGGACAAGATGAATTAGAAAAATATCAAAAAGTTAAATTAGAAAATGAGATTACTGAAATTCTTCATGAAGTAGGTATTCCAGCACATATTAAAGGTTATACTTATTTAAGATCTTCAATCATGGAAACGTACTATAATCCAGACATTTTAGGTCAAGTGACAAAGATTTTATATCCAGATATTGCTAGAATGTATAACACGACTTCATCAAGAGTAGAAAGAGCGATTCGTCATGCAATCGAAGTTGCATGGAATAGGGGGAATACGGATGCAATTGATGACATATTTGGCTATACTGTTTCTGCAAGCAAATCAAAACCAACGAATTCAGAATTTATCGCTATGATTTCGGATAAGTTAAGATTAGCTCATAAGACAAAAACAACATCTTTAAAAGTAAGAAATTATTAATGTCGATTATTTTTCATATCGATTTGAATGCTTTTTTTGCCAGTTGTGAAATTGCTCGTAACCCAAAATTAAAAAACAAACCCGTGGTGATTGGGGGATCAATCAAACGTGGTGTAATCTCAACAGCTTCTTATGAAGCAAGAAAATACGGTATCCTTTCAGCCATGCCTGTATTTCAAGCACAACAACGCTGTAAAGATTTAATTATTTTACCAGGTGATATGCGTTATTATCAAGAAGTATCAAAATCCTTTTTTAACATTATTCATAAATATACAAGTAAGTACGAAGTGGCAAGTATTGACGAGTGCTATATTGATGTTACAGATATTATTCTCTATTATGAAAACATTATTGAATTAGCCAAAACAATTCAAAAAGATGTTCGTAATCAACTTCATATCGGTTGTTCAATTGGTATTGCTAATAATCGTTTTTTAGCAAAAATGGGTAGTGATTTAAAAAAACCTAATGGGATTACTGTACTTACTAAAGAAAACATTCCTTATTTTTTATGGCCACTTCCTGTTGGTCAAATGCATGGCATTGGTAAAAAAACAACTAAAAGACTTAATGATGAAGGCATACTCACAATTGGTGATTTTGCACAGAAAAGGAATTATACAACGATAAAAAAACTTTTGGGAAGAAATGCATTGATTTATTATAATCGTGCTCATGGATTAGATGTTAGAAAAGTGGATTTGGCTAAACATTCACTTCAATCCATTGGTAAATCATCTACTTTAAGAGAAAATACTGATAATGTTGATGAAATTAAAGAAAGTTTAAAACGATTAAGTGAAGCCGTCGCTTTAAGAGCAAAAAATAAAGGGATGGTTTCTAATCAAATTTCACTTACAATCAAATATGATTTACAAAGTGTTGTGAATCGTTCACGACGTATTGAGGAACCTACAAATGATTTTGAAAAAATTTATGAAACGATTCTCTTACTTTTTGATCTAAATTATACTGGAGACCCTTTAAGGCTTGTAGGTGTTACTTTAAACAATACAATTTCTTTGAAAAATTACAACAAACAATTGACTTTATTTAATTATGAAACCGAAGAAATTCAAGAAGAAAACGATTTAAATACAACAGATGAATTATTAGATCAATTGTCTTCTTTATTGTCAGATGACTTATCTTTAACAACAGCGGCAACTTTATTAAAAAATAAATAGTCTAAAATTTAAAAGTTTTCATACGATAAACTGAGGTGATCCTATGAAAACTTTTTTATTTAAGCATATCCATCATTATTATCTGTATTATATTTATACCTTTATATTTTTTATTGTAGGTTTTTTTACAGCATTACTTATGAAAGCATTTCATTTACCTATTTATGTTTTTCCTTTTTTTGAACTTGATCAGATCGTTACATTAAATACAATTTTGGCTTTTATGTACAAAATGATTTTGATTATTATAATAATGAATCTTGTTTCTTTACATCAATTTGGTTTGTTTTTTATATCATTACTTGTATTTTTATATGGACTACATAATGGCTTCTATTTTATTGTTTTATGTAATCAATTTCAAAATTTATTTCAATTTATAAGTGATCTGTTTTTGATATTTTGCTTGAATGGGGGAATTTTAATTCTAAGTAGTGGCCTTTTAGAAGTGAGTCTTAATTTATTTGTTGTGAGTTTTCTTTTTAAAGAGGTAATTAAACCAACTGAATTATTGACGCAGTTATTAAATTATTCTTTTATTTCGAGTTTGATCTTGTTTATCGTTATTATCTTAAAAATTTATTTACTTAAATTATAATTTTGAGTATTCTATTTGGTTAATTGTGTAAAAAATGGTATAATGTTGTCGGTGATTTTATGAATTATACTTTACAACAAGCCATAGATGAATTTGAACAATATTGTCGAATTGAAAAAAATTTATCTTCTTTAACGATTGAATCTTATAAGCAGGAATTAAATACGTTTAAACAATTCTTAGAAAATAAAATTTTATTAGATGGAATTGATAAAGAGGATATTCGTGAATTTTTTAATTATCTGCACACTTTAGAATTAAAAAGAAGTTCTATCGCGCATTATGTTACTTGTCTTAATGTTTTTTTTCGCTTTTGCTTAAGGGAAGACTTTATTAAAGATAATCCAATGCGTGTAATTAAACAACCTAAATCGGTTAAAACACTGCCTGTTGTATTAAATGAACAAGAAGTTGACGATCTAATGAAAGTAGCTTATGAATTTTCAAAAGAAAATGCTATTCATTATCGTAATTTTGTAATGGTTGAATTAATGTATGCTGCAGGTTTAAGAATTAGTGAATTAACGCATTTAACATTGAATGACCTTCATTTTAGTAAAGAATTAAATATTGTTCGTTGTATAGGGAAAGGATCAAAAGAACGTTTAGTTCCAATAGCTCCTTTTGTGGCTGATTTATTAGAAAACTATATTTTTAATATTCGACCAGAACTCATAAAAGAAGATAATAACTATTTATTTTTGAATTATCAAGGTAATCCAATATCACGTCAAAGTTGTTGGAAAACTATTAAATCGTTGGCTTTAAGTGCAAGTATTCATAAAAATATAAGTCCTCATACTTTAAGACATAGCTTTGCGACACATTTACTTAATCATGGAGCGGACTTACGTTCAATCCAAGAAATGCTTGGACATGCTAATATTACAACAACAACAATTTATACACACATTACAAATACAAAAATGATGGAAGAATATAAAAAATATCATCCACAAGCAAGGGAGGAATAGAAGATGTATCCGTTTAACCGTATATTTTTAATTGTTTTAGATTCACTTGGAATAGGTAATGCCAAGGATGCTAATGAGTATGGTGATGAAGAAACAAATACTTTAAAACATATTTGTGAGAAGTATAAAAATATAGAATTAACCAATTTAGAAGGACTGGGACTAGGAAATTTAGGTGAATTTAAAGGAATTTATACCATGCCTCGTACATTAGCATCAATCGCTAAATTAAATGAAGTTTCTAAAGGGAAAGATACGATTACTGGTCATTATGAAATGATGGGATTAGCAGTCAAAAAACCTTTTAAAACCTTTACCCAACTTGGCTTTCCTCAAGATTTTATTAATGAATTTGAAAAACAAACAAGCCGAAGCGTAGTAGGGAATAAAGCAGCAAGCGGAACAGATATTATTGAAGAGTTTGGAGAACATCAAATTAAAACAGGTGATTTGATTGTATACACTTCATCCGATTCTGTATTTCAAATTGCCGCACATGAAAAATACATAGGTTTAGAACAATTGTACTCTTATTGTGAAATTGCTAGAAAATTATTAATGAATGAGGAATGGAAAGTAGCACGTGTTATTGCTCGTCCATTTATTGGTGAAAAAAAAGGTGAATTTAAACGTACAGAAAATCGTCATGATTATGCATTAGAACCTTTTGAAAGAACCGTTCTAGATGAACTGGCTGATCATTCAATTGAAACGATTGCGGTTGGTAAAATCAATGATATTTTTTGTGGAAAAGGATTGTCAAGAGCTATTAAAACAAAAAATAATGAAGATGGTATGTTAAAAACAATAGAATTGGCAAAAGAACAATTTACAGGGTTAGCATTTATA
>URQL01000171.1 GCA_900550005.1 uncultured Erysipelotrichaceae bacterium | reverse complement strand
CTGCAGGAACATGTTGAATGGCACATTCAACACTTCCTCCTACTGAATTTCCTTGACTTCTAGCTTGATTTACAACATCTTGCATCGATTCAAACACTGTTGTATCAATTACTGGATATTCTTGTAAACTTAATCGATCTAATAATTCATCACTAATATTCGTTTCAAAGCTTTGATCTTGTACGTCTTTAATACTTTGAATATGTGCGCCTATACGAATTCCTTTTTGTTTTAATATTTGTTTAGCGACACTTCCAGCAAAAACGATTGGTGCTGTTATCCTACCAGAAAAATGACCACCACCACGAACATCATTGAAACCATGATATTTAACATAAGCAGCATAGTCGCTATGTCCTGGGCGCATATGGCTTTCAAGTAAGGAATAATCTTTTGAATGTTGATCACTATTATAAATTAGAGCACATAGTGGAGCTCCTGTCGTTATACCATCTTGAATACCACTAATAATTTCAACTTCATCTTTTTCTTTACGAGCAGTAGAAAGAGCATTTTTACCTGGTGCACGACGTGCCATATCCTTTTTAATGGTCTCCATGTCTAATTTAATTCCAGCAGGTAATGAACCCATATTGATTCCAATAGCCTTACCATGACTTTCTCCAAAAATGGATAACTCTATATTTTTTCCCCAATTAGCACTCATCGATTTTTCCTCCTAATTTTTCAAAATCTTCCCAAAAACTTGGATAAGATTTTTTAACACATTCTTTATTATCTAAAATGATTTTTTGACTTGACACAGTAGAAGCAATAGCTAAAGTCATCGCAATGCGATGATCATTATAAGTAGAAAGTTCTCCTCCTGATAAACAAGTAACACCATTTATCGTTAAACCATCGCTATGTTCAATGACTTTAACCCCTAATTTAGTGAGTTCATTATACATGGCTTTTAAACGATCACATTCTTTTATTCTTAATCGACCTGCATTCACTACTTCACTTTGTCCTTGAATAAGACTTGCTAGAAGGGAAAAAACAGGAATAATATCAGGACATTGACTACCATCAATAGTTGTTGGATGTAACTTATTGACATTTACTTTCAATAAATCTCCTTGATGAGTTATCGTTGCTCCCATTCGTTCAAGAATTTCCAATCCTTCTTTATCCCCTTGTAAAGAATGAATATTCAACCCCTTTAATGTCACATCATTTCCTAAAGCCCCAGCTACAAGATAAAAAGCGGCTTGTGAATAATCGGCTTCCACATAATAATCTTGTGCTTGATACGTTTGATTACCCCTAATTAAATATTCTTGATGTTGATGGTTTTCAATATGAATTCCATATTTTTCTAACATTTGTAAAGTTAAATCAATATATCCAACTGATTCTAAAGGACTTGATAAAATAATCTTAGAATCTCCATCAAGTAAAGGTAAAGCATACAACAATCCTGTTATAAATTGTGAGCTGATATTTCCAGGAATAACAAAAATTCCTGGTTGTAATTTTCCTTCAATGTGTAAATCTAAAATGTCTTTTTGATAAGAATAATCGATATGTTGTTCATCAAAAATATGATAAAACACATCTAATGGTCGTTTTCCTAAATTTCCTTCACCAATAAAATGACGACTTCCTTGCTTTACTAAAGAAACAGGAATCATAAAACGTAAAGTTGAACCTGATTCTTTACAATCAATAAGGGATTGTTTTTTAGTAAAAGTAGTTGAACCATCAATAAGAAGATAATCTTCAAAGGTTTCAATGATTGTTCCTAGAGCTTGCATCGCAGCAATGGTCGCTAAAATATCCTGTGAATATTCAATATGATCAATACGACTTTTCCCTTTAGCTAAACTTGCGCAAAGTATAGCACGGTGTGCCATACTTTTTGATGGCGGAATAGCCACTGTTCCTTCTAACTTTGTTGGTGTAATCTTTATTCTTGTCATTTTTAAATCCTCTCTAACTGATCAAAATAATGAATATCGGTTGGATAAATTTTAGCTTTACCAATTTGTTCTAATAAAACTAAAGAAAGATTATGATCAATATTTTTCTTATCTAATTTAATTGTGTCTACTAAATCTTCCATTAAAACATCACAATGATCTTCTAATTGATAATTATGTAATAATTGTTTAATTTTTAATGCAGTCCCTGCTTTCGTCATTTGTTTACTTTCAGATAGTTTAGTAATCTGATACATGCCAATGGCTACAGCTTGTCCATGACTATAGGTTTGATAGTGGAAATGTTGTTCAATCGTATGAGCTAAAGTATGTCCAAAATTTAAAAGAAGTCGAGCACCAAAATCTCTTTCATCTTGTTCTACACATTGACGTTTAATATCAACACAACGATAAATAATGTCATCAATTTCTTGATAAAGCTCTTTGAAAGATTTATAACTTGCTAATTTATCAAAAAGTTGTTCGTCTTGAATACAACCATACTTAATAACTTCTCCCATACCATCACTAATAAAATGGGAATCTAAAGTTTTTAATACTTCAGGATCAATAATTACCATTTTAGGATGATAAAAAGCACCAACTAAATTTTTTCCACTTTCTAAATCAACGGCTACTTTCCCACCAACACTTGAATCCACTTGAGCAAGTAAGGAAGTAGGGATTTGAATCAAATCAACTCCTCTTAAATAAGTAGCTGCCACAAAGCCCGCTAAATCACCAATGACTCCTCCACCTAAAGCAATAATCAAATCACTACGTGTTAATCTAAAATCAAGTAATTGTTGATAAAGTGAAGGCAAAACAGAAAAGTTTTTACTTGTTTCCCCATGAGGTACTTCAATAATAATAAAGTCCTTGTTTACAAGTTGTTCTCTTACTTTTTTACCATAATAAAAGTTAACATGATCATCTGTAATAATCGCTATTTTTTTATTTTGATATTTCATAAGATAATCATTTAAATGATTTAGTGAGCCTTTTTCAATATAAATTGGATAACTTCTTTCTTGTAGATTTACCTTCATCTCCATCTTAAAATCCTCCCTTTAAATTTCTTTTTCAACTACTTCAGCAATTCCTTTGACCTTTTTCATCACTTGATCAAATTTTTCTGGTTTTAATGATTGTGGTCCATCACACAATGCTTTTTCAGGATTGTTATGGACTTCGATCATTAATCCATCACACCCTCCAGCTACTGCTGCTAAAGCCATAGGTTCAACAAGCCACCATTTACCACCGGCATGACTTGGGTCAATAATGATAGGTAAATGAGTTAATTTTTTTATTACCGGGATTGCTTGTAAATCTAAAGTATTTCTTGTATAGCTTTCAAATGTACGAATTCCTCTTTCACACAAAATGACATTTGGGTTACCTGCAGCCATGATGTATTCTGCAGACATGATCCATTCTTCAAATGTAGCAGATAAGCCACGTTTCAATAAAATAGGACGTTTTGTTTTACCAAGTTCTTTAAGTAAGGCAAAGTTTTGCATATTTCTTGCACCAATTTGAATTAAATCTACTTTTTCATCAAATTCTTTTAAATATTCTGCTGACATCAATTCAGATACAATAGGTAAACCTACTTCTTTACCTACTTTATATAAAATATCTAAACCATCTAATCCCATTCCTTGGAAAGCGTAAGGACTTGTTCTAGGTTTAAAAGCACCACCTCTTAGCATATTTGCACCACTTGCTTTAGCTTTTTTAGCAATTTCTAATACTTGTTCATAAGATTCAATTGAACATGGTCCAGCAATCACACCTAAGTGATTTCCTCCTACTTTTATTCCAGATACATCGATAATAGAGTCATCAGGATGGAAAGCACGGTTTGCTTTTTTATAAGGTTCAGATACTTTCATTATTTTTTCAACAACACCATCCACTTCAATACTTTTTGGATCGATTTTCGTTGTATCACCGATAAGTCCAATCACTGTTGTATCTCTTCCGACAACAACTTGTGTTTGAATTCCTTTTTCATGTACATAATTTTCAATACGGATAACATCTTCTTTTTTTGAATTTGGTTTTAAAACAATAATCATACACTTTATCCCCTTTGTTTTTTTATTTCTAAAGATAAAATAAAAAAACTTTCATCCTTCTATAAGGACGAAAGTTATCACTTCGTGTTACCACCTTAGGTTTACAAACATTTCACAATATTTGCCTCATCAAGTACGCCTAATTTAATAAGTTCATACTCTAACATGATAACGGTATGTAACCGGAAATGCCTACTCATGTTCAGCACCCTACTCCAAGATGTATTCGACATTTACCATTTGTTTCTATTCCACCAACCTAGAACTCTCTATTCAACATTGAAATGTT
>URQL01000170.1 GCA_900550005.1 uncultured Erysipelotrichaceae bacterium | reverse complement strand
TTATCTTCTAAATCTTCCAATTCATTTTCATTCACATTTTCTTCTAAAGATGCACTTCCATCATAAGTCCATACCTCATAAAACTGTTTAGGTACGATTTGTGCCACAGAATTCTTTAATCCAAATCCCGTTACAATTAATGCACTACATCCAGCAATTCCCACAATAGACATAAAGAAACGCTTTTTATAACGGAACATATTACGAACTGTCACTTTTTGATTAAATGAAAGCTTTTTCCAAAACCAAGTCCATCTTTCAAGTAAAACACGTTTTCCTAATTTTGGTGGTTTTGGTCTTAATAAGGTTGCTGGATCATTATTTAATTCTTGATAAGAAACAAGCAACGTCACAGCTAAAGTCACCGCTACAGATAATAATAAAGTAAGCGGAATAATATAGAGTTCAAAGGAAATATGTGTCGGTGCTTGTACTTGATACATCAAAGTTGAATAAAGATAATAAACTAAACTTGGAAAGAAAATCGTTCCTAAAACAATTCCTGCGATACTCGCAAAAAAAGTAGCAAGTAAAACATAGCGAACATAAAGTAGAATGACATCTTTTTTTGAATAACCTAATGCTCTAAGAGTACCACTTTGTAAACGTTGTTCTTCAATCATACGTGTCATAGTTGTTAAAGAAACAAGAGCGGCAACCAAGAAAAACATTAATGGGAAAATTTTCGATAAAGAATCCATTGAAGAACAATCACTTTGAAAGCTCACATAACCTGCATTTTCATTTTTAGATAAGGAATAAAGAACTCCATCAGGAATTTCATTGATTTTTTGACTAGCCTGATCAAGTTGAACTTTTGCTTGATCCAATTCAATTTTAGCAGCTTCTAATTTTTGATTGGTTTCAATTTCTAAATTTTCTAGTAAGGCTTCTTGTTTTTGTACTTCTAAAGAAGCTTGTTCAATTTCATAATTCGCTTTATTTAGAGCAATATTAGCATCCATTAACGTTTGTAAGTTAGAAAGCGTTGTTTGCAATTCTTGAGACATCGCATTCACTTTATCTTTAACTTGATTCAATGCACTATTTGCCTGTTGATTAAACGCATCCATAATGTCTTGCATATTTTCATCAGGACTGACTGTTGCTTCTTGAGTTTGTGTTGTATTTTCTAAAGGTAAGGTCACCTCAATTTTTTCAATTGCATTAATTTCGTTTGTATAATTTTGAATTTGATCATTTAAAGTAGCGATTTCGTCACTAATCGCTGAAGTTTGATCATTAAATTCACTTTGTGCCTCTAATAATTGTTTTTTATTTTCAACAATCGTCAATTTGCCTTCAAGTAGTTGCACTTTGGCATCATTAACTTGCTTAGTAAATTCATCTTTTTGTTGATTATAAGTAGCTAAACCTTCTTCATATTGTTTTTTTGGATCAGCGAGTTCTTCATTATAACGATCTAAGATCGATTGTTTAATATTTGCTAATTTGTTTTGTAAATGATCACTGATCGATGCTTTTAATTCTTTTGTTTGATCATCGTATTGATCGCTATAAAAACTAACATCCATGTTATAAGCCAATAAAATTTCATTATAAAGATTTTGTTGATCACGTAATTCTAATAAGGCACTTGGCATAGCTAAAGGTTTTAAATCTTCACTTGAAACGATCATAAAACCATCATTACTGTCTTGACTATACGTATTGGTTCCACGTATTAGATTAGATATATAACGAGGATCATTAACAATTCCCACAACTTTTAATGTTAAATTGCCTTGTTCATTTTTTATGGTAATGTCTTTGTTTAATAAATCATACTTTTCTAACCGTTGATCGATTAAACATTCACCTTCATTTTCAATATTTCTACCAGAAATGATATCACTATTATTAAACTGACTATTTTTTGAATGCGCAATGATGCTTATATCTTCATTAGAATCAGGCTGATTTAAAATCACATCTGCACGATAAACCCCTTCAACTTGTTTGACCCCTTCAATTTTAGCAACATCACTTAAATCCTCTTCACTAAAGCCAAAAGAAGATATCAAATCCAAGTCAGCAAAATGATGTTTTTTTAAATAGCTGTTCATCGAATTTTTCATGGTAATTGGTGTATTTCTAAGCCCAGCATAAAATGCAGTTCCTAAAAAGACAATTAAAAAAATGGATAAAAAACGAGATTTTGTTTTTGCTAAACTTCGTTTAAAAACAAGATTATACGTACTTTTTTTCATAACTACCATTCAATTTCATCAATTGGGATTAAATGATCATTAATTTCCATTTTTTCAACTTTACCACTTTTTAAATGAATAATTCGATCAGCCATTGGCGCGATCGCTGAGTTATGAGTAATAACCACAACCGTCATAT
This sequence comes from uncultured Erysipelotrichaceae bacterium, assembly GCA_900550005.1. GTDB lineage: Bacteria > Bacillota_I > Bacilli_A > Erysipelotrichales > Coprobacillaceae > Beduini. Next base: position 1,972 of record URQL01000170.1, on the reverse strand, counting down.
GATATTGATCAGCCATTTCTCTTAATAATTTTAAAATCGTTTTCCCTGTTTTATAATCTAATGCTCCGGTTGGTTCATCACAAAGTAATAGTTTTGGGTTTTTCGCAATTGCTCTTGCAATAGCTACACGTTGCTGTTCACCACCTGAAAGTTGTGCAGGAAAGTTGTCCATTCTCTCTGCCAATCCAACACGTTCCATCACATCACGAGCATCTAATGGATCTTTACAAATTTGCGAAGCTAATTCCACATTTTCGATTGCCGTTAAATTTTGAATTAAATTATAAAATTGAAAAACAAAGCCAATATCATCTCGGCGATATTTTGTAAGTTGATTTTGATCAAATAAAGCAATGTTAACATCATCAACAAAAATCGATCCGGATGTTGGTGAATCCATTCCTCCTAATAAGTTTAAAATGGTTGTTTTTCCAGCGCCAGATGCCCCTACAATAACAACAAATTCACCTTTATTAATTTCAAAATTAACCCCATCACTGGCATTGATGGTCACTTCACCCATAACATAGCTACGTTTAATATCTTTAAATTCAATATATGAATGCATGTATCCCCCTTCTTTCTCTATACTAAATATACCATATTTTTTCTTTTTATCCTACACCTGTTACTCACTTTTTATTACGTGACAAGAAAAAGAAAACATGTTAGACTTAAAATAACAAAGGACGTGAAAATATGCAAATACTCATACTTAGTGATTCTCATTTAAGAAACGAAAATGTTTTTTCAATTTTAAATCATCATCCAAATATAAAAACAATTATTCATTGTGGAGATGTTGGTAAAGAAATTCAATTTGATCCTTCCTATCAAGTTTATTTAGTTAAAGGAAATAACGATTTTTTAGATTATCCGTTAGAAATTGAAACAAAAATTGATCAAAAACGTTTTTTTATCACGCATTGTCATCTCTATCAAGTTGATTTCAACTATGAACAGCTTGAAAAAAAAGCAAAAGAAAATCAAATCGATATCGTTTGTTTTGGTCATACCCATAATCCTATTTGTTTTAAAAAAGAAAACACGCTCTTTATTAATCCTGGCAGTGTCTCTTTTCCTCGTGGCAATCATGTATTTGTCCCTACATATTGTATTTTAGATGAAAATCAAGTTCATTTTTACCATGCGAAAACATTTGAAAATATAGATCATTTAGTTTACCAACAAAAAACTGAAAAAACTTCTTTTTTAAAACGATTATTACAAAAAAAAGGCAAACACTCATAAATAAATGAGTACTTGCTTTTTATTTATCTTGAAGAATCCTTTCTGCACATTTAATTCCATCAATGGCTGAAGTCATAATTCCACCGGCAGCCCCAGCCCCTTCACCAATAGGATAGATATTCTTGACACTTGCTTGCATCAAATCATCTCGACAAATTCTTACAGGCGAAGAAGAGCGACTTTCTACAGCTGTCATAATGGCTCCATTACTTGCAAATCCTTTTATTTTTTTGTCAAAAGCAAGTAAACCTTCTTGTAACGCTTCGCTTATAAATGAAGGAAACAAATCCCATAAATTGGTATATTCTACCCCCGGTAAATAAGTTGGTTTCACTTCCTTACACATTGATGAAGCTTTTTTATTAATAAAATCTTCAACAAGTTGACAAGGTGCTTTATAATCTTTACCGCCTAATTCAAAAGCTTTCTTTTCGAGCTCAATTTGAAATTTCATACCGGCAAAAACATCATCCCCAGCAAAATCTTCAGGATTAAGAGATACTAAAACTGCACTGTTGGCATTGGCTTTGTCTCGAGCAAATTCACTCATACCATTTGTAACAACGCCCTCTTTTTGCGAAGAACTTGCCACCACTTGCCCACCAGGACACATACAAAAAGTATAAACTCCTCGATGGTCTTTTTTTGTATGATAAGCCAATTTATAATCAGCTGCTTTTAAGTCTAAATCATCACGACCATATTGATTTAAATCAATAAA
>URQL01000169.1 GCA_900550005.1 uncultured Erysipelotrichaceae bacterium | reverse complement strand
CGTAATTTTTCTAGGAACACCATGGGCACCAGCGGTCATTACATCAGCAACACTCGGACCTTTACCCTGTTCATTCCATCCACCTTCCACTTGATGGGCAGCAACAGCACCACCCCATAAAAAATCTTTTCTAAAACTCATATTTACTCCTCCTCGTATCTTATTATACAAAAAAATGAAAATAAAATAAACATATAATCTTGTAAGTCCGTCATAAAATAAAATGGGGTGAGCGAGATGATTTATATTGATCAAAATAAAATTATTATTAAACATTATCAAGAATTAATTCTTTTTGATGAACAAAAAGTAGAGATAAAATTGTTAGATAAACTCGTACTCATTAAAGGTAAAGGGATGAATACACTTTATTTATCTAAAGATGAAATGCATATTAAAGGCACTATCGAAGAAATCAGGCTTATTGATCATGATTAATCTAGGCTATGAACTTTACTGTATTCATTGTGCCAGGATCACTTATTATTTAGAAATCCTTACTAAACAACATATTTCGATTTATCATTTAAAAAAAGTTGGTCATTACGATTATGAATTTTGTATACACCCAAAAGATCATTATCGTTTGAAAAAATTACAGCTCCCGATTCTTTATCAAAGAAGTGTTGGCCCCTGGTACGCCTTATTGCGTTTATTGCATAATCCTGTTAAATGGGTTGGTATCACTTGTTTTATAGTCAGCTTTATTTATGTGAAAATGCATATTTTAAATATTAAAATCATTGGTACGAAATACCAATTAAATCAAGCTTTGATTCAATCGGTACAAGAACATCAACTTCGTTTTTTTAGTCCATTACCTACTCAAGAAACATTACAAAATCTACGTGATGATTTACAAAAGCAATTTTCACAGGATTTAGATTATCTTGTTGTTTATTGTAAAGGTAATGTACTTTATATTGAATATACTAATAAAGTAATCAATTCAACGAAACAAGAAGATCCCCGTGTCTTAGTTGCTTGTAAAAATGGGATGATCGATCGTTTCGAAGTTTCTAGTGGAGTAATTGTTGTAAATAAAAATCAATATGTTCAAACTGGAGATTTATTAGTTGATAATACCCTTGTTTCAACATTAGAACAGACTTTTAGTGTTGAAGCGAAAGGAAAAGTTTATGCTTATACTTGGTATGACCAGGAAACAAAAAAAGATTTCCAAGACGAAGTAGAAGATTACCAAACATTACTTATGAAAAATCGTCAAGAATTGATGAAACAAGTAGGTCAGGACGCTGTGATCGATCAGGAAAATATTTTGCTTTTTTACCATGATGAGAGTACAATAAGATTAAAGGTACATTATACCGTTAAAGAAAATATTGCTTGTAAAGGAGAAAACAATGAAGCAAATCAAACTAACTGATTATACTGTAGAACAATTAGCTCGATTAGTAGGAATAAATGAAAAAAATATTGAACTACTTGAAAAAGAATTAGAAGTAGAATTGATTTATCGTTTTGACGAATTGATCATTCAAAGCGAGGATTCTAATAAAATTAAACAAGTAGAAGAAATCATTCAAGCATTACTTGAACTTGTTAAAAAAGGGCTAAATATCCAATCAAGAGATATCGTTTATGCCATCAAATTGCAAAAATCAAAAGAACTTAACCAATTAAATGAACTTTATCAAATATCTGTTGCTAAAACAATAACAGGAAAAGTGATCTATCCTAAAACAATGGGACAAAAAGAATATTATTATGCTTTAAAAAAGAATGATGTTGTTTTTGGTTTAGGTCCAGCAGGAACAGGAAAGACCTATTTAGCCGTTGTTTTTGCGGTAGCTGCATTAAAAAATAATGAAGTTAAGAAAATCATTTTAACAAGACCTGCTGTTGAAGCAGGGGAAAGCCTTGGCTTTTTACCAGGCGATTTAAAGGAAAAAGTAGATCCTTATTTACGTCCTCTTTATGATGCTTTACATGACATGCTTGGTGTTGAACAAACCGAAAGATTAATTGAAAAGGGAATTATTGAAATTGCTCCTTTAGCTTACATGCGTGGGAGAACCCTTGAAGACGCCTACGTTATTTTAGATGAAGCACAAAATACAACTGATGCTCAAATGAAAATGTTTTTAACACGTTTAGGGTTTCAATCCAAGATGATCATTACAGGTGATTTAACACAAATTGATTTACCACGTGGCGTACAATCTGGATTAAAAACAGCTAACCATTTATTAAGGGGAATTGAAGGTGTTCGTTTTGTAGAATTAAGTGCAATGGATGTCGTTCGTCATCCAGTTGTTCAAAGAATTATTGAACGTTATGAACATAAGGAGGAAGAACGTGAAATTTAATGAGTTAAACTTAGTCCCTGAATTAATCAATGGATTAAATAGACAAAATTTAGTTGAAACAACACCGATTCAAAGTGAAGCTATACATCATGATCTTATTGCCAGTGCAAAAACAGGAACCGGTAAAACATTAGCCTATGTTTTACCGATTCTTCAACAACTTTTTTTACGTGATGAAAGTATTAAATATCCACGCACGATCCAAACTTTGATCTTAGTTCCAACCCGTGAATTAGCTATTCAAATTAATGAAGTGATCACTCATTTTAGAGAAGATGTAAATTTAAAATCAACAGCTATTTTTGGTGGTGTACGTCAAGGAAGTCAAGTTTTAGCAATTGAAAGAGGAATCGATGTTTTAGTAGCTACACCGGGAAGATTATTAGACCTTTATAAACAACAATTACTTGATTTAAGTCATTGTCAGACATTTGTATTAGATGAGGCAGATCAAATGTTGGATATGGGGTTTATTAAAGATGTTGAAAAGATTTTACCTTTAATTAAAAATCGTCAACAAACTCTTCTTTTTTCAGCGACGATGCCAAAAGAAGTGGTTAAATTATCGAAAAAAATGCTTAAAGATCCTATGCGAATTCAAATTAAAAGTAAACAAGTGACTGTTGAAACGGTGAAACAATCGCTTTATTATGTCGATAAATTAAATAAAGCAAAGCTATTACTTAAATTACTTGAAGATAACTCAATTTATAATGCTATCGTTTTTGTACGAACAAAAAAGAATGCAGAAACCCTCGCTAAAAAATTAAATAAACATCAAATTCCAACTGAGTTTATTCATGGAAGTAAATCACAAAATGCACGTGTGCGTGCTTTAGAAAATTTTAAAAAGGATAAAGCCCGTATTCTTGTAGCAACAGATTTAGCCGCTAGAGGAATCGATGTGGATGTACTAACACATGTCATCAATTTTGATTTACCAGAAACACCTGAAACTTATTTACATCGCATTGGTAGAACGGCAAGAAAACAAAACGATGGAGAAGCAATCAGCTTTTGTTGTTATCAAGAAATTCCAGAACTAAAAGCGATTGAAAAACAGATTAAACAAAAGCTTCCAGTAGAAGAAAATCCATGGTATCCAATGGAAGATTATTCTAATACACCAATTAAAGGAACACCAAATTTAAAAAAGAAAGCTGGGAAAAATCATGCTCGAAAACCAAATCGAACAAATAAGAAAAAATAATCCCTTAGTACATAATATAACTAACTCAGTATCTATTCATGATGTTGCAAATATTGAATTAGCTATAGGTGCGTCACCTATTATGGCCGAAGCAAAAGAAGAAGTTGAAGAAATTACTTCATTAGCGCAAAGTTTGAATGTGAATATAGGAATGTTGAATTTAGAAAAATTTCAAGCAATCAAATTGGCTACTAAAAAAGCACAAGCATGTAAACATCCTATTGTACTTGATGTAGTAGGGGTAGGTGCATCTTCTTTTCGTAAAGAAAAAGTTTTGGAAATTTTAAATGAAGTGCAGGTATCCGTTATTAAAGGAAATCGTTCAGAAATTAAAAGTTTATCTGCTAATACATTTAGTCATGGTGTGGATGCAAAAGTGCAAGATCGCTACGCCAGTTTAGATGATTTTGTAGAAATCGCTAAAAAGGTCGCAAAAAAATACCAATGCACAGTGGTGATGACAGGAAAACAAGATGTGATCAGTGATGGAAAGAAAACGTATATCGTTAAAAATGGACAGGAAAAAATGCAAGAAGTAACTGGAACCGGATGTCAGCTTTCAGGATTGATAGCTTCTTTTATCACAAATGAAAATGATTTTATAGAAAGTTGTGTGGGGGCACTTTGTGCAATGGGACTTGCAGGTCAAAAAGCATTTGAAAAGCTTTTACCTAGTCAAGGAAATGCCACGTATGGTCAAATGATCATCGACCAAATCAATATTATGGATTCAAAACAACTCGTTGAGGGGGCTATTTATGAAAAATATCAAGGATAAAATGAAACTTTATGCAGTAAGTGATCGTAGTTGGGTAGGCCATCTTACCTTTTTACAACAAGTAGAATTGGCTTTACAATCTGGAGTAA
>URQL01000168.1 GCA_900550005.1 uncultured Erysipelotrichaceae bacterium | reverse complement strand
AATATTTAAAATTGAAAAATCTTAGAAGTATTTATTTTATAAATTCTTATAAAAAGGCGATGTAAAAAATTGATTTGTTTTGATGTCGAATTTTGCATTGGAGAGGATAGCAAAAAAACAAATCTTTAAGTTGGATTTGTTTTTACTAAATGGTTATTTATTTATACTTTGAAATAATTGGTCGATTTCATTCCAAGAAGCACATCTTACAAATTGATTATTTGGAAGTGTTGTTTGTTTGTTCCATGGGCGATTCAAAATAGCAATGGTACAATCTTTAAAATGTAAAACATGTTCAAAAGAAGATGGTGAATCTTCAATGGCAAAATCAAAAGTCATATTGTAAAGTTGTTTTAAGGTTAGATTGTAGGTGTATTCTTGATTAAAAGCTTCACGACCATATTTATCAACACAATAAAGTGGTATTCTTTCTAAATGATGTTCATCTAACCATTGTCTTGATGGTTCATAGCTGTTAAAAGGTCTACCAGTAATAATTAATACTTCGTGACCCTGATCAACCCATTTATTAATTGTTTTGATTGCATTAGGTGTTTTGTCATAATGAAGTAAATGTTCAGGATAATGACCTACTTCCATAAGCTTAGTATATTGTTCATCATTTAAATCAAATGATTTTTGTAAATTAAAAAATTGGACTTCTTGATAAGGTACATTAATATTAAATAATTCTTTAGCAAGTTTAGTAAAATATTTTGCTGTTTCACAAATCACATCATCAAAGTCAATATAGATTTTCATTTCATTTCCTCCAAAATTTAGTTATGGTACAATTATAGCTTTTTTTAGCTGAAAATTGAATACAAAATAAAAAAAGAGTACAGTTAAGATTTGAATTTAGTTTAGGCCACTTTATAAATGCGGATTAAAAGAAATATTTCCTTTTTTTGAAAAAAATGAGTTTGAAACCTTTTACATGCTATAATATTCAAGCAAAAAAGGGAGGAATTATAAAAATGAGTAAATTTCCAAAAGATTTTTTATGGGGTGGCGCTACTGCAGCTAACCAATTCGAAGGTGGATTTGCTGAAGGTGGAAAAGGTGTTAACTCATCTGACTGTACAACAAGAGGATCAAGAACATTACCTCGTAAAGTCACTTATAAAACAAAAGATGGTGTTGTTCATGCCGACGTTATGTTTGGAATCAATGCACCAGTAGATGCTGAATATGGTGTATTTGAAGGCTATGATTATCCAAGCCATGAAGGTATCGATTTCTATCATCGTTATAAAGAAGATATCGCTTTATTTGGAGAAATGGGATTCAAAACTTTCCGTTTATCTATTAACTGGGGACGTATTTTCCCAACTGGATTAGAAGAAACACCAAATGAAGAAGGATTAAAATTCTATGATAATGTATTTGATGAATGTGCTAAATACGGAATTAAACCTTTAGTTACATTATCTCATTATGAAACGCCAATTGGTTTAACAAACGCTTGGAATTCTTGGACAGATTCAAGAACAATTGAATGTTGGAACCGTTATGTAAGAACAGTAGGTGAACGTTATAAAGGTAAAGTAGAATATTGGTTAACATTTAATGAAATCAACGTTTGTGGTATGTCACCATGGATGGCAGCAGGGGTTGCTCAATGTGATGATCAAACTAAAGCAGATGTATCTAAAAACCAATTAATCGGTTCAGCTTATGCTGTTAAAATCTTACATGAAATCGATCCAAATAATAAAGTAGGAAACATGGTTGCTTATGGAGCAAATTATCCTTATACATGTAATCCAGACGATGTTTTAGCATCTAAAAAAGTAATGCAAAACTATCATTTCTATGAAGATGTACAAGCACGTGGATATTATCCATCTTATAAATTAAAAGAATACGAAAGAAATGGAATTAAATTTAGTTTAACTGATGAAGAAAAAGCTATTTTAAAAGAAGGAACAGTAGACTTTTTATCTATTTCTTATTATATGTCAAGTGTATCAAGCACAGACCCTGAAAAATTAAAAGCACAAGGAAATATGGGAATGGGTGGAATCAAAAACCCATACTTAAAAGAATCTGATTGGGGATGGGCAATTGACCCAACTGGTTTAAAAGTGGCTTTAATGGAATTATGGGAAAGATATCAAAAACCAATCTTTGTTGTTGAAAATAGCTTAGGTACACAAGATGAATTAGTAGAAGAAAATGGTCAAAAAGTTTGTCATGATCAAGCTCATATTGATTATTTAAGAGATCATATCGAAGCAATGGCTTCAGCAATCAATGATGAAGGCGTTGAATTATTAGGATATACACCATGGGGATGTATCGATTTAGTATCTGCTTCAACAGGAGAAATGCATAAACGTTATGGTTTCATCTATGTTGATTTACAAGATGATGGTACTGGTGATGGTGCACGTTATCGTAAAGATTCATTCTATTGGTGGAAAAAAGTTATCGCATCAAACGGTGAAGATTTATCAGACTAGACATTTAGAAAGGAGAAATCCTTTCTTTTTTTTTATAAAAAAGAGAAAAACAATGAAAGGCTTTACAATTTCGAATATTCATTATAGAATAAATTTGGTGATAAAAATGAACTTAGAAAAAATGCTTAAAGAATTAAACCTTAATGCTTTAAAAATGCTTGAAACATTAGTTGTAAAGGATCAAGCTTCCGTTATCGTTTTTAAAAATAATAAAAGCGAAATCGTTTATGTGAATGATTTATTTTATAAAAAACATCCTCAATTTGCATCGTGTAAAGATAAAGTGATTGGTTTAACCGATTTTGATTTATTTTCTGATGAATATGATCATGCACTGCAAGCTTATCATGATGAACAGACCATTTTAAAAACAGGAGAACCAATTAATTTATTTGAAATCGAAGGTAGAGATGCTAGTGGGAATACCATTGTTGCTCATACGCGAAAATATCCTATTTATAATAATGAAAATCAAATCAATGGTATCTTTGTTATTACGGAAGATGTGAGCCATGATATAAAAGCTTTAGAAGAAAATCGCGAACGTAATGCTTATCTTATGCAATTGAATGAAAAATTAACTTTAGAAAATTCAGTTGATGCTTTAAGTCATTTGTATAATCGTCGTTACATTCATGAAAAAATTGATTATTTACAAAAATTATATAAAGAAAAAAAGAGTCCGTACTCCATTATTTTAATTGATTTAGATAATTTTAAAGAAATCAATGACCATTATGGTCATCAATTTGGAGATCATGTGATTGCTTTTGTTGGTGAAATGTTACTAGAAATAAAAAAGCAACTCTACCCTTCAATGGAACCTTGCCGCTATGGTGGAGATGAATTTTTAATTATTTTACCAACTTGTCAAAAAGAGGGGGCCGTGGCGATTGCAAATGATATTAAACAAACTTTTGATCAAAAAATTTTAGATGATGTAAAATATCAACAAATTGTGAAAATGAGTATGGGGATCGCAACATCAGAAGGACATGAATCCAGTGGAGAAATTTTGGAAAAATGTGATCAACAACTTTATCTTGCTAAAAATGCAGGAAAACATAAAATTATGTATTAAAAAAATCCGAGTGACCGGATTTTTATTTTGCTAGTATTTTAGCTAATTCATTGATTTGAAGAAGTTGTTCTTCATTGATTTCTCCTTTGATCGATATAATAGGTTCTACATATTCAATATTTTTAGCACTTTCTAACTGTTTTTTCATGGCTTTAGCTGCCATTGGCATCCAAGTCCCATTTTCAATTAAGCCAATCGTTTTATTTTGGAAATTACGATCAACTAGATAAGTTAAGAACGTTTTTATATGTGCAAAGCAATCAGTATTATAAGTAATACTTGCTAAAACGATTTTACCATAAGCAAAAGCAAGACTAACGGCTTCGCTGATATCTACTAAAGATAAATCAAGAATTTCAACTTTCGTATTTAATTGTTCAAGTTGTTCTTTTAATATTTCTGCTGCTTTTTTTGTATGCCCATAAACACTACTATAAACAATTAAAACACCATCTTTTTCTGTTTTATAACCACTCCATGTATCATAAAGAGAAAGATAATGACCTAAATCTTCTTTTAAAACAGGACCATGAAGAGGACAAATCATTTGAATATCAAGTTGACTTGCTTTTTTTAGTAAGTTTTGTACTTGATTACCAAATTTACCGACAATGCCAATATAATAACGACGAGCTTCATCGTCCCAAGGTTCTTCTTGATCTAGAGCACCAAATTTTCCAAAACCATCTGCACTAAACAAAATCTTTTCTTTTGTTTCATAGGTAACGATTACTTCAGGCCAATGGACCATAGGAGCACCAATAAATTTTAGAGTATGTTCACCAAGTTCTAATTGATTTCCTTCTTTAACGACCGTTTTATTAGGGGCAAAATCTGTACCAAAATAATTTTTCATCATGGTAAAAGCTTGA
>URQL01000167.1 GCA_900550005.1 uncultured Erysipelotrichaceae bacterium | reverse complement strand
CCTATTTGTTTTGGTTTTATTCCTTTTAATAATTGTTTATAAATACTTACTGCAACATTTTTGATTTCTACGTTTTGATTAATGGCTTTACTGTAATAAAAAGAATGCTCTTTTTCATAAGGGATAGCTTTTAAATTTTGATAACTTTCCATAAAATAAGCTTCATATTCACTTAATTCTTTATTGAAAGAAATTTGTTCTCCCCCTAATTTATGAGCTAATTGTTTAACTCCATTTGTATAACTGTCTTGTTGTGTGTCAAAGCATAAAAGGACCGATACATCTTCCTGTTTTTCTAAAAAGTCGATTTGTTGCGTGGTTAAAGAATTAAATCCATCAACATAAATTGGTTCATCCAAATTATCAATAAAGCTTAAATCTTCATTAAAAAGAAGATGTTTTTCACCAAGGATTTGTTTAAATTGTTGGAACAAAGAAAAACATTCTTCTAACTTCATTTTAGAAAAATCAGCTAAATCTAAATCTTTTACATTTAATTCCGTTACCTTTTGTTTATTAAAAGTTTGAAAAATAGTCCATAACTCATCAATCGTTCCCATATTGATACGACTAAGCATAGATCCTTGATGTTTTGTAAGTAAATCATAAATAAATATGTAAGCTTGTGTTCGCGTTAAAATAGAATAACGAAACATTTCTTGTTTATTTAAAGCTTCATCACGTACTTTTTCAAAAGTCATTACTCGGTGCATTAATAAAGTATGTGTTGGACTTAGTTCAATCAACATTCTTTCATACTCATCAACCAAAGAAGCAGGCACGATCCATAATCCACTTGTTTTTTCTAAACTCTCTTTCATATATGTTTTTGTTTTTGCATAACTTTGTTTACCTGTTATTATTTCCATTTCTATCACCTACCCATTATTATACATATTCCTTATCACTTTACCAAGGTTTGAAGTACTTTTATTTAAATATAAAAATACGACTATAAAAGCCGTATTCTAGCCTATTTTTTGAAATTCTACTTTATAACCATTAACATCTTCAATAAAGAAAGAATAAACTTGGTACTTATCATGTAGACTCGGTTCACTTAATATTTTAACTTGTTTTTCTTTCATAAGATGATAATAGTGGTCTACTTCTTCTTTAGAAGAAAGGTTAAAAGAAATACATGTTTTTGTAGCTAAAATGTGATCATCGTATTCACAAAAGCCTAAATAACCATATCCTGTATCAAAGATACGGGCTGTTCCTTGATCTTGGTGAAGTTTTAATCCAATAACATCAAGGTAAAATGAAGTGGTTTGTTCAATATCTAAACAAGGGTAAAAATTAATAAGAGATTGAATCATTTTAATACGATATCACGAATATCATCTAAGATGATGGAATACGTTTCATCTTCATTTTTTATTTTACGGATATTATGACTTTCAAGATAGTCAGCTACATTTAATGTAATTTCCATATCTGTATCAGTTACAAGTTTACATTTTGATAATTTTTCTACCGATTCATAGTTTGAAGAAATCACTGTTTGTTCATCAATACCTAAGTCATTTAATATATCAATAGCTTCTTCTTGTGCATTGTAATCTCTTTGTAAGATCGTTGAAGCAATTTCAACAGGTTTAATTTCTTTGTTTTCATTTACACAATTAACCATTTCTTGTTTAATTAGAGCTTTAGGTTCAAATTCATTTACACCAAATTGACTTTCGATTTTAGTCATTGTTTTATTTAATAAAGATACTTTTTGTTTATCTGTCATTAAAGGTTCACCTTTTAAATATTGGGCATTTAAGTAGTAATCTAAACGACCATCAATTTCAAAACGTTTTTCAATAATGAATACTCTATTTTCTTCAACATTAACAATAATGGCTTCTTCAACTGGTGCTGTTTTAGTTGGTACAGTTTGACGGTTAGTAATACGTACAACTTTATTTCCATTTTCATCTTCTTCAACAATATTAACTGGAGCTAATTTGTAATTTAATTTTAAAATAGCCATACATTCTTTACCATCAATACGACATTCCACAAAGATAATGTTACTATTTGGCATAAGTTGAATAAGTTTTCCTAAATCATAAAGTTCTTGTGTTATTGCTCGAGCATGTTCTTTGAATTTATCTTCATCATTCAACATGTCTTTACTTCTCAAAATAATTGGTGCAAAATCACCTAACGTAATTTCTTTTAATTGTGCACTTGTCCATGCTTTTTCTAGTTTTTTATCATAATATTCTTGCATTGTGGGACTTAAATCTAAAAAATCATCTGAAAAGATAATTTCATGGTGTTCAAAATCCATCATATGCATTAGAATTTTTCCTATAATTATTGTGTCCATTTTATCACCCGATTCCTATTGTATCATAATTTGTAAATTTGTATAATGTTTTGTAAGGAGGATTTCTATGAAAATTATTATTTCGCCAAGCAAAACTTTAAAACCAATTGAAAATACACTTCAAACATCATCACCCCTATTTCAAGAAAAGAGTGAAACGCTTAAAAATTTATTACTTGAATATACGCCTACTCAATTAGAAAATCATTTACATATTTCAAGTAAAATTGCTTTACAATTACATAGTCTAATGAAAGATACGACAACTTATCCTGCTCTTTATTTTTATAGTGGGACAGTTTTTAAACAACTAGAATTAAATCGCTATGATACTTCTTGTAAACACTACTTACAAGATCATCTCTTCATTTTAGATGCTTTATATGGTTGTTTAAATTATAATTCAGCCATCTCTTATTATCGTTTAGATTATTCAAGTAGTTTAGATGAAATCCATCTTTATGATTATTGGCAAGAAGATTTAGAAAATCTATTTAAAGAGGAAGATTTCATTATTAATTTAGCGAGTAAAGAGTATTCTAAACAAATTAAACATGGTAAGATGATCACCATTGATTTTTGTATTGATGATAAAGGTAAAATAAAAAGGCCCGCACCTTTAATTAAAAAAGCACGTGGTCAAATGTTGAATTGGCTTATTCTAAATCAAATCACATCTCTTGATCAAATTCAAGAATACAATATAGAAGGTTACCTTTATGATCCTGTAAAATCAACTTATAATCATTATTATTTTATTAAAACGACAGATTAGAAGATTCTGTCGTTTTTAAATCTTCTAGTACTTTATTTAAAAGCATTCGATCTTGCATATGTGTAATCACATGAAAAGCTTTCTTAATAGGAATCCATGTTACTTGCTTTACCTCACTCATTTGTGGTGTAAGGACACCAGATACTTGTAATCCGACAAAGAAGACCACTTCTTTTGTATTACCATTACTTAAAGTATAGTGTGAAGTATAACGTAAAGATTTATTAATAACCATCCCTTTAATACCTGTTTCTTCCTTTGTTTCTCTTAAAGCTGTTTCAATTTCTGTTTCATCTTTTTCACAATGTCCCTTTGGAAAAGACCAATGTCCTGCATTATGTTTTATTAATAAAACTTGTGTAGGATTTTTTAATCGATCAAATAAAATCATCCCGCATGATTTTTCTTGCATTAATTTAATGTTCCTTCATCATTAGAACCATTAAATCCACTAAAATCAATATTACTTAATGCTTCATTTAAACTTTTTTCTATTCCATCGATTAATTGATTACCTTGTGTTAAAGCATAATCTGCTTTTACTTTACCAAATGAACTAACTAAATATTGTGGTATATCTAAATTTGGTTTTTCTAAATGATAAGAAATAATTTCATAAAAAGGTTTTAAAATAATTGAACATAAATGATGATAAACCATTTCTTGATCCAATGTTTCATGGCTAATTTGATAACATCTTTCTAAAGCATCTTCAATACTTCCTTTTTCCATCATATCATTAACAAATAGATAAGCATTTTGAATCACTGGACAAACAACAATAAGTGGTGCAATAATAATAGCTCCCTGTTGACTTTCTAATTCTTGTTCAAAACGTTCAAAAACATGAATTGAATTAATAAATTCACTTTCTATTGAAGATCCTACCATACTTGCCGGTGTGTCATTAACAATAAAATCATTAATAAACACAGCTAATACATCATCTTGTTCTATATAATGACATAAAGAAGTTAAATCTTCTTTATCTTCTAAATAACTTTCTAATTTTGCTTTTGTATCTAATAATTGAGCTGTTGTTAAATTGAAAAAATCTTGACATACTTCTTTATTATAATCTTTCTTAAAAGCTTTCATTATCTCATTAAATGGTACATCCATAAAGGCACCTCCCTGTATTTCTCTATTATACCTTATTTTTAAATCTATCGCCACTCATTTTGTCATTTAGTAAAATAAATAATATTTGTATTTCTACTCAAATACTATATAACAATATAAAAAGAGTGAAAGAATATGAGAATTATTAATACAGATATTAATAACTGGATAGGTTACACTTTATTGGACAATTCTAAAGAGAACTGTTTATAATAAATAA
>URQL01000166.1 GCA_900550005.1 uncultured Erysipelotrichaceae bacterium | reverse complement strand
AACAGTCCTTATGGTTTCTTTATCATTAAATGGGATCGTATCAGGGATCATTGCCGATTCGCCGTTTACTCAACCTTATGAAGAATTAAAAAATTTTGCGAAACGAAATATTCATTTACCTGAAAAACCATTTATGCCTTCTTTAAATCTATTAGTAAAAAGAACAATAAAAAAGGATTTAAAGAGTATCGATTCAATGGCTATATTAAAAGATACAACAATGCCAATTATAATTTTTCATGGTGAATTAGACTTTTTCTGTAATGTAGAAGTAAGCAAAAAAATCAAAGAATTAGATTATCCTAATATAGATGTATACATTTATCCTGATAGTAATCATTGTTCATCTTATGTCAAACATGAAAAAGAGTATGAAACAATTATTGGAAATTTAATCAATGCAAAACGATAGATTTAACTTTTAGATCTATCGTTTTTTTGTATATTACTTTTAAGATACAATTATAAATGAAGACATCTCAATATAAAACTTTTTTTATTTATCAAATACTATCTCTTATTTTTAAAACTACTCATTAATATTAGAGGATGTTATTTAAAATTTCAACAAAAAGCAAGTCAAAATTTAATTATGAAGTAGAAAATAAGATAATAAAATTTATTGATTTTTAAGTATTGTAAGTTTATTACTCTTTGCTAAAAGTAAAGAGGATTTTGAAAAAGGATGGAATTAATTCAAATATAGATCAACTGACTGTTGGTAGTGATGCCTAAAAAATAAATTAATTTAAGTAAATATTAAGAAAATTGCTGAATTAATTAGTATAGTAAATATGAAGGGGTGAAAATATTAAGAAAAGTGATTATTATGAGTGATTATAGATGAATATTTATAAAGATGAAATACTTATTAATTTAAATTAGCAGATTAGTTTAATGAAAAAAATGGGGATTCAATTTAATATTTTAGACGAAGAGAATACAAAGTTATACTTAAAAAATGATAATTACTATTTTAAAATTATGATGTTCAAAGATAACTATGTAAAGTCAAATGATGGGAAATATAGAGATTTAGAATTTGCCTATTTAAAAGAATTGTTAATAATAGATATGCATTTGCGATATTTATTGATTCAAATGACATTGGACACTTTACAAAATTATTTTTGGTCAATTTACTTTTTTTTCGTCAAGAAAACATGTATGAGATTATTCAAGATTATATTGGACAACTTTCTGAAGAAAGTAAAAGTAAGTTTTATAATGAATTAAAAAGAAATAACCACTATTTTTCAATAGTAGAGAATAATATATTGGATTTCTATGTTTTTATAGAAATGGTTTCTTTTGGAAGATTGCTTGATTTTTATAAATTTTTCAGTTTAAGATACAAAGATAAAGATATGCTTGAAAAATACTATATGTTGAAAGCATGTAAAGAGTTACGTAAAAATGTAGCACATAATAAATGTATATTAAATGGTTTGCATAATAGTAATCAAAAATACAATGCTAATTATCAAATAAATAGAGAGTTAAGTAATATTAATAATATTTCTAAAGTGACAAGAAATAAAAAAATGACGAATATTAGAGTAGCAGAAATTGTAACGCTATTTTATGTGTATAGGGAACATGTTATAAATAAAGAAATGCAAAATGTAACTATAAAAAAATAAGACTATTTAATGATATAATGATTAAAAATATACATTAATTAATAGTACAATTAATTTTATTTCAAAAATCATTGATAATTGGTATTGAGTGTTGTAAACTAAAAGTGGCTTGAAAAACACATTGTGTTTTGTAAGGACTACGCTATAAAAGCAAGGTTCTATTTTTTAGGAAAGATTTCGCAATAAAGCGAAATCTTTTTTTCTTTAAAGAAAGTTTATGTTATAATAGGAACACGAGAAGGTGAAATGATGGTTAGACGTGTTGGACTATTAATTAACTCAGATACACATTACACAACAGAACTTTGTAAAGGAGCTTATGAAGCTTGCCTTGAATATAATATTGAACTTATTATTTGTTATGGAGGAGCGATGGATAATCAAGAACAAGATGAATCCTATCGTCAGAAAATGCCTGCTTTTTCTATGATCGATGATATGGAATTAGATTTTTTAATTGTACCAATCAATACCATTTTCGTACAAGATGACCAAGCAGCCAGTGAATATCTAAAATCTTTAAAAACACCTGTAATCCTTATTAATAAAGAATCGAAGGACCATAATTTTGTTGTATATAATAATGATAGTTTTTATGACGCAGTATCTTTTATGATTGAAAAAGGAAAACGTAAACAAATAGGAGTGATTACTGGTAGTTTAAGTAATACCGGTTCAAGAAAAAGATTAGAAGCTTATAAAAAAGCGCTTATCGATCATCATTATCCAGTTGATCAAGACTTGATATTAGATGTCGATAGTTATCTTCATTTTGATGAAAACCTAATTGAACAATGGTTAGATCAACATCCTCATATTGATGCTATTGCTTGTGTGACAGATGATATCGCTCATAGTTTATATAAATTATTAAAAAATAAAGGTTATGAAATAGGAGAAGATATTCTAGTATGTGGTTTTGACAACAAACCTTTTGCCATGAATTTAAACCCTCCTTTAGCTTCTTGTCAAGCAAGTCATAGTTTACTTGCTTATATGGCTGTTTTAAAAGGGTTAGATTATTTAAAAAATGGCGAAAAAATTAAAAAATACATAGATACTCACTTTATTCCTCGTGAATCGATTGGCTATCATGTTGATCAAGAAAAAGAACTTTATCAATTTTTAGAATATTGCTTTCAAATTGATGAAGATGAAAACGACATTGCTCGTGGGATGACAAGCTATATCTTTGAAAACCAATTTGTTAATAAAAGTATTATTAAACATTATTTTAATGAATTCTTTGCTTTGTTAGTCCTTTATTTAAAAGAAAAAATAGATAAACAACAAATTGAGCTCTTATTAAAAGAATGGATGGAAAAAATCTTTGAAGTCAAACAACTTCCCACCATTGATTTTGAAAAAGTCTTACTTGTTTTATCTGCTTTTATAGATTATGAAAGTAAACAAGGTCATATAGATCATATTCGTTTTTATAATCAAATCTATGCACAAATGATCTTACTTTTTGATCGCAGTTATAACGATAAAGTGATACAAGAAAAAAACGAATTAAAAGGATACGATCAATTATCCCAAACGATTCTCTATGCTTCACAAAATAAAGGTCAAATTGAACTTGTTTCCTCTTTAAATCAATTAAATATAAAAAATTGGGATATTTTCCTTTATGAAAAATCAATCATTCGTAAAGAAGAATTCAATAAACAAAAACTCATTTGGAAAACTCAAGTTCGTGATAGTGTTTTACATCATTTACACCCCGATACCATTGCTTTAAATCAAATCAAAATGGTTAAAAAGGTTCCTTTACGTTTTGTTACCAATCTTTATTTTGATAATCATCAATACGGTATCCTTTCTTGTCAAATGGATCTAACACAAATTTGGATGTTGGATTATATTCGTAATCAAATTAGTATCTCTTTAAAAATGAATGAAACGATCCATCGTTTAAACCTTCATGCGATGATCGATGAATTAACACAAATCTATAATCGAAGAGGACTTTATGATCAACTTACCTTGTTGAAAGCCAATAATCAACAAGACAAAGTTTACTTCTTGCTTGCAGATATCGATAACTTAAAAATCATCAATGATGCTTATGGTCATGAAGAAGGGGATAAAGCCATTGTATTAGCAGCGAAAGTCTTATCTCATGTCTTTAGAGAAAACAGTATTGTTTGTCGTTTAGGTGGTGATGAATTTGTTGTTGTATTTAAATCACCATCAAAACACTTCATAAAAAAATTTGATGAAATTTTTAGTACAGTGCAAGATTTCTATAATGAAGAAGTACACTATCCTTATGATGTTTCATTAACTTATGGAATCAGTTCTTTTGATTTAACGGATGATGATTTAGATGTTGAACAAATGATTCAAATTGCAGATGAACTTATGTATCAATCCAAAAAGAAGAAAAAACGCGGTATTTAAAAAAGGTGGGGTCCACCTTTTTTAGCTTAGCTTAAATACAGCTACTTGTTTTTTAGTATCTTGCGTTATTTCCATCTCTTTTAAATACGTTTCATGATGATCAAAATGACTTAGAAATGAATCGACCGTATCTAAAACATCATACCCAAATGATAAAGAGCGATAATGCATAGGTACAACAATACGAGGATGTACTTGCTTAACGATTTCATAAGCAAGTGAGGCATCAATCGTATAAAAACCACCAACAGGAATCATTAAAACATCACAATTTTTAAGTGTTTCGATTTCATCTTCTTTTAAAGGACAACCAAGATCACCTAAATGAACGACTTTCATCCCTTCAACTTGAATGATATGAATTCGATTAGGTCCTCTTAACGTTCCTTGCTTATCATCAT
>URQL01000165.1 GCA_900550005.1 uncultured Erysipelotrichaceae bacterium | reverse complement strand
TTGCACGCGTGGAATTTTATTCTTGATTCGTTTAAAAGGTACAAAATGGTTAAAAAGAGCAGAATCAAGAATGCAAGAAGCTTAGAAACATTAATTGTTTTCTAAGCTTCTTTTTTCAATTATTGGTAATTTAAATTTCAAAATAAAATTAAGAGTTAAAGACGTTAAAATAACTAAAATAAAACCATAGATCATACTATTAATAGAAGATAAAAAGAGTTGAATAAAAAATAAGATTCCACCAAGAATAGCCATTGTTTTTGCTGTGCCAAAGTTAAAATAATGATTTAAAACAAGTGAAGGGATAGCCATTCCTTCTGTAGATGCACCACTTTTAATCACGATGCCTAAAGCACATCCCATCATGATGCCAGCTAAAATACAAGCAGGTAAAGGATTAAGATTTAAGAGCAAACTTTTTACTTAAACAAATGAGTCCAACAACAAATAAAGAAATATCAATGATATAAACAAGCAATGTATAAGGTAAATGTGTCTAAGCTTGCAAAATCAAAGCAAGACCAGTAGAACCTCCTGAAATAAAATGATGAGGGAGAATAAACAAAATAACAGCTAAAGCTAAAAGTAAATTACCTAAAATAAGTTTTAATAATAAATTGATTGATTTCATACAACCACCTGCAAAAAAGAAGTATAATGGTTATAAGAAAAAGAGAATGTAATCTAGATGACAGTTGGAGTGATTTTTATGCTAAAAGAGATATTACAACAAAATTTAATGGAAGTGATACGTGTTGTGGGCAAAGTGTTTATTATAAAGAAGGGCTAATCATCGCTTTACAACAAGATCAAACAGATTGTTTCTAGGTTATAAAAAAGGAAGAGTGCGTGTTTTTGGTGAATCTTCTTTGATTGTTTCTAGACAAACACGGCTTATGTGCTTACAAGCGATTGGTGATGTGGAATTGATTGCTTTTACATTGGATGATTTTATTCCTTTGTTTAATTCTCACCCTGATTTAATTAAAAATATTTTTATGATGAGTTCAAAAGCCATTAAAAATATAGCTCGTTAAGTTCGTCGTTTGACTTTATTGGATGCAAGCGAAAAAGTAGCTGATTTCTTGTTAGAAATTACCGATCATCCACATCCCTCTTTACTGATTAAACAAGATTGTTTACCTTGTAGTCATGAAGAAATAGAGGAGTTTACAGGCTTATAAAGACAAATCGTAACGAAAATACTAAATCAATTTCAAAATGAAAAAATGTTATATGAGTGGCACATACTAAATTTTGTTGTCATGATTTATTCAGTAATATTTCCTCATTTTAAAAAATGCCTTACTTGAGTATAACCAAATTAACCATCTTGTTCAGAGAGCCCATAAAATAAGGGTTTTACACTTGGTTATCATAACCATCTTGTTAATAAAAAGCCCTATTTTAAAGGCTTATTTGCCTCTAGAAACCACTTATATTTTGTGTTAAAATAAATTAGTAAATCGTTATTTGCGGAGGAAAGTTTAATGAAAGATAAAAATGATTTGAAGTTATCAGATATCATGTGTAAGTGGTATATATGGACTGTTGTTGGATTGGTTATTGGAAATTGGTTAAGCGATACTTCAGGAAGTCTTATCGGCTTGGCAATGGGAAGCCTTATCGGTTGGTATGTACAAAAAAATTATAATAAAAAAGATAATGGATAATTCCAGTTTGTCGAACTGATAAAATCCATTTAGAAACTAAAGGCCGCACTTCTATACTCTCTTATCGGGAATATCGTGCATCCTGCGTAGCTTTATTCCCGGTCAGCAGAGAAAAACTGCTTGACCGAAAATGTTTCGTCACTGTATAGACAAAACTAGTAACAGGTAGATCTCATCAATTTACTCGCTTTTTTATGCCTTCTATTTAACTATGGGGAGTGTTTTGGAGGTTTCCGTGAGGATGGTTTGTCCAAGTTGTAAAAAGAGAAGACCTTCATCGAAAGCACCTGCTTCTAAGAACATCTGTGATTACATCTCGAACGCCTCAAAACAAAGAGGCTTAATGTTTCTTTGTGCTTTATTGAGCACGAATAAGCAAACGTAATTCTTCGTTTCATGAAGTGAGGACAAATCTTTTTCGTAAACGTAACGCTTAGTTTCTTAAAGAAGCTGTTAGTTTCATGAAAACATTATTATAGTTGGTAAGATTTTGCTCTTATTTTAACTATGTTACATTAGCATAATTAATCGAAATTTTACAAAGGGAGTCAAAATATGATGTATATTAAAAAAAGCCCTTAAATAAGGGCTAATTCTTAAAAATGGCGTCGACGGAGGGAATCGCCATTAGCAAGAACTTATTTTAAGAAGTAAAGGGGGATTGATCTATGGGACTTATTGGTTATACCAAGATAATTTTGAAATTGTTGGTCAACACATTTCTGATTTTCCAATAGAGGATACAAGTAGTACACGAAAGGTCGAAGATTATTTAGAAATCAATAGAGAGTTAATAGATGAAGATCAGCGAAAATATCAAGAAATGGTTTATCAAGATATACAAGGTGTGAAACATGGTTTTTATCGAGTATACAAAGATAATTTACAAATTGTGGATGAACATCGTACATACTGGTAAGGGAGGCAATAAAATGAATATTTATCGTCAAAATCAATTGAATAAAAAACAATATAATTGGGACCAAAAGGCTTTTCAAATCATTAAGAAAGATAAATCAATGACTTTACTATTTAAAATTGTATTTATCGTTGCTATTATTGTGAGTGTTTATGGCTATTATCAAAAAGTGATTGTTTTTTCTTCACTGTTTTTAATCTATGCAGCGATTTTTGCTTTAGATACAGGCGTCACATTGTTTTATAAAAATAAAATCATGTATTCTTTACGTAAAGAAAACTATGCAACGATTCATGATGTACAGTTGTATTATTACTATAAATCTAAAAATCAAAAAGGTCTATTACAAATTGCACAAATGAATGCCTTAATGCAAAATAATGAACGCTTAAAAGAAAGTTTAGGTACTATTAAAGTGGATACTTTTACAAGTCGGGAACTCAAAGTCTATTATTTACTACAAACTTTGCAATCTTTAAATCTTCAAGATGAAGCAAATAGTAAGTTTTATGAACGTAGTTATTATGAAATAAAAATAGATGAACCTTGCTTTGATTTAAAAGAAGAATTAGAAGCTTATAAACAAGGAGATAAAGAAAAAATCAATCCTAAATTATCTATTCTATTAAGAAATAAACAAAAACCTGCATTTTTACTTATTAGTTTACTTACATTATGTACAGCGCTTAGTCTTTTTTATGCGGCCTTAATGTTTAGCTTACCTTTAGGCTATGAACTAAGATATTGGTTTAGTAATGTTGTTTGCTATAGCTTAGAAATAGGTTGGTGTGTGACACTTATTTATTTTCTTTCTAAAACAAAAATAAATAAAATCATTAGAATCATTTTAGATGTTTGTATTGTTGTTTTTGTGGTTGCATGTGTATTTTTAACTGCAATCACAATTCCTAGTGAAAAAGTAATCCATGAAGGAAATGATACCTATTTATATGTCAATACGGGTTATGATTATGGTTATGATTGTGATATTATTAATCCATTTATTCGTAAGCAAAGAAAGGTATGGAGAACCCATCAAGATGAAACAACCCAATCCTCATCTTCTGATACAATCACTACTTTACCTTCTAATGAACAAAAACCAGTTTATAATTGGGATGAAAAAAGCTATCAAGCTTTATATGATTATTTAAATAATCAAGGATTACTTACTAATCCTCAATTTGAATATGAATTAGGAGCAAAAGGACAAATACGTTATATTATTGATCAAAAAGAGGATGGAATTTGTTATATAGAAAAAAATCAGGAATTACAAGACGAAAACAATCAAGTGTATGATGAAATTGTTTTTCAAAATACAAGTGGAGAAATTTATGGCTTTTATCGTGTTTATCATGATACATTAGAAGTTGTAGATGAACAAAGAACAAATTGGTAGGTGGAATAAAATGATTAAAGAAATTATTAAAGATGAAATGTTTTTAGCAATGAAAAGTGCCGAAGCGACAAAAGAAGATCTATATATTGTACAAGATTTAAAAGATACTTTAAATTACCATAAAAAGATATGTTTTGGTATGGCTGCAAATATGATTGGTTATAAAAAAAGAATTATTATTGTTAGAGATGGAAATAGGGTTATTCCAATGATTAATCCAATACTTATAAAAAAAGAAGGGACACCTTTTGAAGCGGATGAAGCTTGTTTATGCTATCCTGAATTACAAACTCATCATACTATTCGCTATCCAGTGATTACGGTTGAATATTATGATGAAAAAATGAATAAAAAACGTAAAGTATGTCGTCATATTTTAGCTCAAATCGTTCAACATGAAATGGATCATTTAGAAGGTGTTTTGATTTAGATAAGTTGTTGTTACTTTAAAATTGTGTTAGAATGAATAAAAATGCATGAGGATTAGGAAA
>URQL01000164.1 GCA_900550005.1 uncultured Erysipelotrichaceae bacterium | reverse complement strand
AAAAGTGTTCAAGTAGAACTTAAAAAGCAAAAATCCAATATCAAAATCATTAATTGCTTACCAGGTTCATTTGACTCTGATTTTAATCGAAATGCCCATGTCCCTACACCGTTAAAAGGAAAAACAAGCCATCAAATAGCTAAAGAAATTGTAAGGGGAATTGAAAAAGACCAATCTTTGATCCTTCCAGTTTTAACGAATCGTTTAGCTTATTTTATAAGTAGGTTGATTCCTGAAAAAATAATGGATGAAATTGAATGGATCATTCAAAAGCAAAAAGGGTAAATAGTTCTCATTAAACGATTTGTAAGCATTTAATATTTATTTTTTTAAAACTTTGTTTTCATAATTTTAAAATAATTTGATTTTTTAATAGGAGTGTAGTATTATTTATTTGTTGGAAACAACTATTTTTAGTGAAAGGTTTGGTATTATTAGATGGCAAAAGGAAAAGTAAAATTATTCAACAAAGAAAAAGGTTATGGATTTATTAACATGGAAGGGGAAAAACGTGATATTTTCTTCCATTATTCACAAATTCAACAAGAAGGATATAAAACTGTTGATGAAGGTCAAGAAGTTGAATTTGAACTTGTTGAAAGTGAAAGAGGATTACAAGCTCATAATATTGTTAAATTATAAAATATCTTTTTCATCTCTCTTTTTAAGAGAGATTTTTTATTTATGAAAAAAGAGGCTAAATAAGCCTCTAGTTCACTTTGCTTTTAAGTCGTGGATAAAGAATTTGAAATAAAATTCAGGCAATAATAACAGAAGTAATTGCATTAATAAAAGTGGACATAGCACCCCATGCAGCAAATACTTTAGCAACGCTATATTCAACACCTAGTAGATAGTTTTTATATAGGAAAGATGCTAATGGATCAAAGATAATATTAAATCCCATTCCGGCAATACTTGCAATGATCGCCCATTTCATTTGTTCTTTTTGATCACTGATTTTTTCAATACGCCCCACTTTATGAGCAATCGTACTTACAATTAAAGCAATCATTAATTTTAAGATAAAAGTTTTTGGCGCGGATACGACATAAAGTGGATTCAACAAGTCCGCAATCGTCATACCAATGGCTCCTGCAAAGTAGCCATAATAACCGGGTAACAATAAAGCGGCTAATACACAAAAAGCATTACCAAAATGAATAGCGGTGCTTCCTGTTGGTAAAGGAATATCAATACGTAAATATTCAAAGCCAATAAAACAAAGTGCACTAAGCAAAGCGCATAAACTTAATTTTGTAATCTGTTTTGATTTCATTTTTTTTCCCCCTTTAAGATATGTTATACTTTATCATATTATTGTACATTTTTATATAGACAAAAATGTAAAAAATTAAGGGGACAGTTATGAATAAATATCAAAATCTTTATGAAACATTAAAAAAAGCAATCTTACAAGGGCAATATACTTATCATCAAAAAATACCTTCGATTCGTGAAATGGCATTGCAGACTTCCTATTCTCGAACAACGATTGAAGCAGCTTATAATCAATTATTAGTAGAAGGTTATATCGTATCTGTTAATAAAGTAGGCTATTTTGTAGATGTGGATTTAAAAGAACAAAAAGAAACCATTACGTTTAAAAAAGATATGAAACAAGAAAAAGAAATAAAGTTTGACTATGATTTTACTGGTCAAGCTGTTGATCCGAAATCTTTTGATATGAGTGTTTGGAAACGTTGTTTAAAATGGACTTTGAATCGAGAAAAAGATCTATTTGCTTATGGTGATAACCAAGGTGAATATCATTTGCGTTTAGCTTTACTTCGTTATGGTCGATTTTATCGAGGTATTCAAACAGAAGTCGAAAATGTGATTGTTGGATCAGGTTTTCAATCTTTACTAACTTTACTTTGCGGTTTGTGTCAGGATAAAAAGTATATTGGTATTCCTGAAAGTGGCTTTATTTATGCTCAAACGATTTTTGAGGATTTTAATAAACACGTTGTTTTATTAAAAGAAGATGAAGAGGGCGTTAAAATGGATGAGTTAAAAAAATATCCAATTGATCTTTTGTATTTAAATCCATCTATGTCAGGGAAAAAAGCAAAACCATTATCCATATCAAGAAGGTTAGAAATTATAGCCTATGCAAATAAAAAAGGGATCTATCTTATTGAAGATGATCATAATGGTGAACTGCGTTATTTAGCTAAACCAGTCCCAGCAATGCAATCACAAGATACAAAACACATTATTTATATTGGTTCTTTTTCTAAATTATTGATCCCTTCATTACGTTTTGCTTATATGGTTTTACCTGATGATTTAAAAGAAGCTTATTTAAAAAAGAAAACACTTTATCATCAAAATGTATCGATGATCGATCAACTGACTTTAGCTAAATACATTGAGGAAGGACAATTGATTCGTCAATTAAAAAAGTGTCGGCGCTTGTATGATAAAAAATCAAGGATCCTATTTAAAAAATTAAAATCTTGTCCTTATTATAAGGAGATCATTTTGGAAGAAACTTCGTTAAGATATCGTGTTTATTTGTCAAAAAAAATAAATCATGATGATTTTAGTGATTATTGTATAAAACATCAAGTTGGTGTTTTGGTTCTTGATGAATCTACTTTATTACTTTCTTTTTCAAGTATTCCTATTGAAAAAATAGAGGCAGGATTAGACTTAATCGAAGAGTATTTAAAAACGGTTCGTTAATGAACCGTTATTTTTCTAAGTGTGATATATCTAAATATTGAGGAATACCATCTTTATAATTTACTTCCATTTCTCCTAAAATAAGAGGGTAAAGGTAATCATAAAGTTCTTTGGTAATATCATTTCCTGCTTCATTGATCCATTCTACAGGAACTTTCTTTTCTAGGTTTGCAGCTTTATTTACATCGATCGCATTTACTTGAACTTGATATTCTGGTGTATTAACCCGTTCAAATACCATCATTTTACCTGTTTCACCCTGAATTGCGTGATCAACGGCTGCTTGACCAATAAAGAAAGATTCATCATTATCTGTTTTGCTTGAAATATGCATTGCACATCTTTGGAGTACATTTAATTCAATACTTCTAACTTTACAATGGAACGCTTGAAAAGCAATGGTTTCAAGTACTTTTGCAGTTCCTGAATGGATAATATGACCAAATGCATCTTTTTTAGTGTAACGAGAATCTTGATCTAAGTAATTTCCATCTTTATCTTTGATTCCTTCAGAGACAGCGATAACAACACCACGTTTACGAGTGAATACTTCTTGAATTGCTTCAATGAATTTTTCTTTATCAAAAGTTACTTCTGGTAAATAGATTAGATCAGGAGCACTGTTATAATTGTTTCTTGCAAGGGCGGAAGCAGCAGTTAACCATCCTGCATTACGTCCCATGATTTCTACGATCGTAATGGATTGTAATTGGTAAATCATACTATCATGAGCGATTTCTAGCATAGAAGTTGCTACATATTTAGCGGCAGAACCAAAACCTGGGGTATGGTCTGTACACATTAAATCGTTATCGATTGTTTTAGGGATACCAATAATATGGATATCTTTATTCATCATTTTAGCGTAGCTAGATAATTTAGATACCGTATCCATTGAATCATTTCCACCGATGTAGAAAAAATCAGTGATTTCTAATTTATCAAAGAGATTAAATACTTCTTCATAAACACTAGGATCTTCATCGTATAATGGTAATTTATAACGACAACTTCCTAAATACATTGCGGGTGTTGTACGTAATAATTGTATTTTTTCGGGAGAGTTAAATTCTTTTTTTAAATCAATGAATTGTAAATTTAAAAAACCTTTAATTCCATTAACAGCTCCATAAATATGTTCAAATTGTTCATTATTTAAACATTGTGTAATGACTCCTGCAAGAGAGGCATTAATAGCGGCAGTAGGGCCACCAGATTGACCAACAAGACAATTTCTTTTTTTCATAATTACCTCCAAAATTTCATCTTTCTTATAATAGCATAATTTGTATGTTTTTGTAAATGAAAAAAAGGACCGAAGTCCTTATTTGTTTTGATTTGGAACAGAGTCTTTTAATACAACATCATGAGCTCCACCTTCAACGATACTTGTTGAAGAAACAAGAGTAATTTTAGCTTTTTCTTGTAATTCAGGAATAGATAAAGCACCACAGTTACACATTGTTGATTTAATTTTATTTAAACTTAATGCAACATTGTCTTTTAAGCTTCCAGCGTAAGGAACATAAGAATCTACACCTTCTTCAAATGAAAGTTTAGCATCACCACCCATGTCATAACGTTGCCAGTTACGAGCACGTGCGCTTCCTTCACCCCAATATTCTTTCATGTATTGACCATTAATAACAACTTTATTTGTTGGAGATTCATCAAAACGTGAGAAGTATCTTCCTAACATGATAAAATCAGCACCCATAGCTAAAGCTAAAGTCATATGGTAATCATGAACGATACCACCATCACTACAAATAGGGATGTAGATACCTGTTTCTTCATAATATTCATCTCTTGCTTTAGCAACTTCGATTGTTGCAGTAGCTTGTCCACGA
>URQL01000163.1 GCA_900550005.1 uncultured Erysipelotrichaceae bacterium | reverse complement strand
TTAGTATTTTATGTTTAACTACTACTTCTCCTAACTTTTCACCAAATCGTCTCATCGTATTTCCTCCTTGAGTGACTGTTGGTCATTTTTTTCTACAAGACTATACTATCATCAAGATGACCGTTAGTCAATAATAAATGACTAGAAGTCATAGAATTTTATTGACTTTTCCTTTCGTTATCCTTAATATAGTAATTGAAGGTGAAAATATGTATATAAATCAATTAGTAAAAAAGAACTTACAATCCAAAGTTGAAGCAAATAAATCTGAAAAAATGAATAACTTACTCGATTCTGCATTTAAATTATTTGTTGATAAAGGAATCAAAAAGACCTCTATTCAAGATATCGTAGATCAAGCAGGTGTAGCCAAAGGTACCTTTTATCTTTATTTTAAAGATAAATATGAATTGCAAGATGTCTTACTTGTGCGTACCTCTCGACAATTATTCAACGAAGCTTATTCAAAATTAAAAAATCAAGAGGAACAACCTCTTGAAGATAAAATTATATTTTTAATTGATTACATCTTAAATAAATTAATCAGTAGTAAAACAACACTTTATTTCATTCAAAAAAACCTTTCATTAGGTATCTATAGTGAAAAAGTGACCTTACTGATTGATGATGATGAATTAGGCATTAAAGAACTTTTTATCCATGATGTCGAAAAAGAAAATCTTCCAATCGATAATCCTGAAGTCACTTTATTTATGATTTTAGAGTTAGTAAGTTCTACAGCCTACACTTCAATTACCAAAGATGTTCCTTTACCAATCAATGAATATAAACCTATTTTATATAAAACAATTCGTACATTACTTAGATAATAAAAACGGTAGTAATCCTACTAGAAATTACTACCGTTTTTATTTTATTTTTTCTAAAATCTTTATTTTATTCATATAATAAAGTAAACAATTCATTAAAAGTGCATAACTTACTACAGTTTTAAAATTCATCAACCATAATAATCCATCAATAAGCAAGAAAAAGAACAAAACGATTTTTGATTTAGAATTTTTAAACTGATGATCACTTTTTATTTTATCACCATAAGCAAATAAAATAAGTAACCATAGAATAATAGATAGATCCACAATTTCTTTTACTGGGTAAGTTAAAACAACTATTAAAATTAAACTTTCAAACATTGTCATACATTTATAGGGACTATTAAAATGAAATCCCCCTAAAAAAATACGAATAGGAATAAAAAATAAAAAGAATTGACTAATAAATATAAATTGATGAAATAACGCTCCTATAATTAAAGCAACAAGAATACATGATACATTAAACCCAACAACAAAAACACCATATTCATATACCGGAATGTCTTCATCTTGAATGATATGGTAATCACTTAACGCTTTAACAATACTAAACTTCATTAAAATCCCCCAAATCTATAGAAAAACGGACACCTTTTGTTGCATGATTTTCTAAACTAACATTACCTTTTGGTAATTTATTTTCTAAATAATTTCTTACTCTCTTTTCATCAATGATCCCTTCACGATAAATCACTCTTACAACTAACGTATCGCCTACTTCATTCATTGAAATCATAATCGTTTGACAATCATTAAAGAAATCCAAAACACCAGTAATAAAATCAATCAATGGTAAATGATCGTACTCAATTCTACGAGAAATAAAGATTGAATTTTTTATATTTTTCTCTTTTAATATCAAATCATTGATTTTCATACTGTATAAAGAATCAAATACAGGGTTTTGTGTATTCATAACTAGTTTATATTTCGTTACTAAATTACGATAACCCTGAATAACAGTTTTTAACTTATCATATTCTTCGTTTTCCAAATACCCTTCCATTTGAAGTAACATATAGAAAATTCTGTGATCATTTTTACTTATTTCTTCAGTAATATGTTTAATCATTGTCAATTTTTCTGAATTGTACTTTGATAATTCTTCCATCCTGGCATACTCTATCCTTTGTTGATTCAACTCATCTATTTTATGAATAATATAACGATACAAGATACTAGAACAAAAGGATAATATGAGAATCCACATCATCACACCACGATAATCATTGCCTAACACAATTGAATAAGATGATACTATCAATATAGCTAAAAGTAAGAAATCAAACCCTATGACAATACTCCATTCTTTAATGTCCAAAGAAGTAGATAAATTTACCTTATATTTAACAAATAAAATCGTCAAAGGAATTTGAACAATTTTTGAAATAACACATTTTATAATATACAAACAATCAGTAGAAATAAGTGGGTTAACATAAGTCATTAAATTAATAATAAATATTCCTAGCAACGCAACTATGATAATAAAACAATTATACAATAAGACAATATAAATATAATCAAACTGAATTTTCCTTTTCCATAGTATCAGCGAACTAATCATTATAATAATGACTGATGTACTTAATAAAATTCCATTTTCATTAATAAGATTTGCATAGGTCAATAAAAATAATTGAAGAGTTGATGTAATAAAAATATATAACCCCTTATGTTTCACATCAAAATAATAAGCTAAGAAATAGCTAAACATGAAAGATTCTATAAAATTAATAATTAGATCAAATAGAATCATTTTAATAAATACTCTTGATATTTTTGAATAAATTGTTTCTTATAAAATCTTCCAATTGTAATCGTAACATTACCAGCTAAATTTACTTCTGTAGAATTATAACTCAATAAGTAGTCTAGATTAATTGCATAAGACTTATGTATTTGTACAAAATTTGAATCAGGAACATCCATTAAAAAGTCTTTAAGTAAACGATAATCTTTATAAGCTCCTGTCAAAGTATGAATATCTAAAACATGATCCATTGTTTCTAAGTAAACAATATCTTCTAATTGAATCACTTGCTTATTACCATGATATTTTAGGGTCAACAAGGTCTTTTCTCTAAACTCGTCATCCAATAGACTAAATAATATTTTTAAATCATTTTGATATTCATTCTTTCGAATAAAGAAATAAGGTCTTACAGCTAATGAATCATATACTAAATGAGCATGTGCTGTAACGAAGATAATTTTCTTACATAATCCTAATTGTTTAAGTTCTTTAGCTAAACGTATCCCATCCTCATCACATAAATCAATATCAAAAAATGCCATATCATATTTTTGAGAGAAAGTAAGTTGAGAGAAATCTTTGGTATAGCGATCAAAATAAGTCCGATCCCACAACCCACTAAAATGATAATACAGATCATCCCTTATCCTATCTGCAAAAGCTTCATTATCATCTAAAATCAAAATATTCATATTCCTTCCTCCCAACTTCAACGACATAAAATTATATCATATTTAAGATTAAAAATGATATTTTTTTAAACTTTCAGGACATTCTTTTTGATATGATCCAATTTGTGATGGTGTTGCAGCAGCAAATACAGCTACAGCAAATAAAGCTGTTTTAACCATTGATAAAATTGCTTTTTTCATCTAATTTCCTCCTCTCTCCCTAAGATCACTAATATTTTAACATTTTGCAATGTCGAAAAAACGAGAATTTACTGCTAAACAGTAATTTATAATGAACGACCATTTTTATTCGCTTTCGCCGAATTTATTTCATTCTATTCGGCTAGACCGAATAATTTTAGGGTAACCTTTACTTAGTTAGTAAAGGAGGGTTATCATGAATATTGGTGAAACATTAAAATTTTTAAGACAACAACGCAATCTTTCAATTAAAGTGGTTTCTGAAGCGACTGGTTTTAGTGAATCTGTTTTGTCAGAATATGAAAACAATATAACAACACCTTCTGTTCAAAGATTACTGGCGCTCATTGATTTCTATGGAATCAATGCTTTTATGGCTTTATTTAAAGGAAGAGAAATGCTTGATATTACAGATTACAGTCAATCCGGTAAACGTAAAGCCTATGAATTAGATAAAATAGAAAAGAAAAAACAATAACGACAATCAGTAAATAATAGTTACTGTTTTTTTATATTATAATAAATTTTGTTTTATTTAAAAGTTAAATACAATGAATAACAATAAATCAACATAATCAACATACTTCAAATATCTTTTAAGTAAAAATTCTATTTATCTTTATATGACTTAAACAATTTGTGACTATAAATTAAAAGAGAACTCAACACATCAAGTTCCCCCAGGTGTAATCTAAAGACATCTACCGCAATTCATTTTATATAATACCATTTTTACTAGTATCTATGCAATTATTTTATCCTTTATCAATAAATTAAACAACAAAAAAGATGAGCCAAAGCTCATCTTTTAGTTTCGCAATTATTTGCTTAATTCAGCAAAATATTTGATTGTTCTAACCATGTTAGAAGTGTATGAGTTTTCGTTATCATACCATGCAACAACTTGAACTTCAGTAGTTCCGTTTTCGCAATCTTTAACCATAGTTTGAGTTGCATCAAATAATGAACCATAAGTGATTCCAACGATATCAGAAGATACTAATGGTTCTTCAGTATATCCGAATGAAGGGTTAGTTGCTGCTTTCATAGCTGCGTTAACTTCTTCAACAGTTACTGAACCTTCAACAACTGCTGTTAAGATTGTAGTTGATCCAGTTGGAACAG
>URQL01000162.1 GCA_900550005.1 uncultured Erysipelotrichaceae bacterium | reverse complement strand
CTATAAATTTACCAGTATCAAATTTTTGATCATCAGAATTAATTAAAGCCACTGCTAAAGCATGAGGTAATTGGGATGTAAAAGCAATAATTTGATCATGCTCTTGAGGTGTGATCACTTTAATATTTTTAAATCCCATCCCTTTAACAAGACGACTTAGTATTTCAATGGCTTCTTTACTGTTCGATTGATGTGGTGTAATTAAATAGTTTGCACCTTGAAAAACTTTTTCACTAGCATAGTTATACCCTTTCTTTTCTCTTCCAGCCATAGGGTGTCCACTTAAAAATTCAACATTATCGGGTAAATAAGCAACGACTTTTTCAATAAAATGTCCTTTTACCCCTACAGCATCCGTGATAATACTGCCGGGTTTAAACGTATTTTCTTTAATAAAATTTTCAATTAATGAAGGATATAAAGAAATGATCGTTAAATCCGTTTTAGTTAAAATTTCTTTTCCATCTTTAAACCCTTCTAAAATATAGCCTTCTTCTTTAGCCTGTTTTAATGTTTCTTCATTTAAATCAATTCCATAAACTTCATGTCCTAATGGTTTTAATGCTTTAACATAACTTCCACCAATCACACCAAGTCCTACTACTGTAATAATCATTTTTTTATTCCTCCTAACAAAAAAACTTTCATCCAAAGGACGAAAGTATCGTGGTACCACCTTATTTTATTGCTTAAAGCAACCTTGTTTAGATAACGGTCTAGTCCGGAATAGACTACTTGATTTCATCTATTCTACTCCATGATGTATTCGATAAATGTATGTTAGTTATTTACACCTGCCATAACTTCTCTATCAACAATCCATTTATCTACTTGTTCACTTCTTTGTATTTAAAACAATCTTATCATGTTTTTAAAATTTGTCAATTATTCTTCGAGTTCAGGTTTTTTAAACATATACAAAAAGACGATCATTAAAACAAAAACACTAGTGATCACTGCACGGTAACCTACTTTTAAAGTAATATAGCGTGAAACCATCACACCAGAAATAAATAAAACAATCACACTAAAATAATGAAAAGCTTTATGTAAAAATTTTTTATTTTTAGAAAATAAATAACCACTTAACGATTCAACAACACTTCTTAAATTACCGGTACACATTGTTGAAATATAAGGATAACCATTCACTTTCTTAAATGAATTCATTTGCATTGCACATAAAAAAGAAATTGTACAATTAGCTAAAGTAATATGATCATCATCTAAATAAAATGTTATACATAAAAAAATTATTTCTAATAAAATAATGATTTGTCGCCAATGAAGTAAATGAATTTTTTTAAAATAGTGTTTAATCATTTCACAACAAAAAATACCTAAAGCAAAAGAAGAAATCGGTAATAAATAATGGATCACTTTTGCTATGTCACCATTTAATATTTGTATACCAAGTAAAATCATATTTCCCGTTTGCATGGTAGCAAAAACTTGTCCTCGACAAGTATAACTATAAGCATCTAAAAATCCTCCCACAAAAGCAAGCAATAGAGCTAAACGTAATGATTCAGAGGCTTGTTTGTTCATAAAATCATCTCCCTGTAAGATTATAGCACAATTAATAAAAAAAAGATAAATAGAAACCACTTCCATTTATCAATTTTTCGTTACATTTGATTGTGATAAATACATTTGATAATACTTACCCCCTAATTTGATAAGTTCATCATGTGTTCCTTGTTCAATAATTTTACCACCATCAAGAACAATGATTTGATCAGCATGACGAATCGTACTTAATCGATGAGCTACGATAAAGGTTGTACGATCTTTACTGGCTACAGCTAAAGCATTTTGAATCATTTGTTCCGTTTGCGTATCAATATTCGCTGTCGCTTCATCTAAAATAAGGATCGACGGATTATAAAGCATCGCTCTAGCAAAAGATAAAAGCTGTCTTTCACCTGTTGATAAGTTTTCTCCTAAGTTTGCAATTGGTGTATGGATCCCTTCATCGTATTTTTTTAAGATTTCATCAGCACCAATTGTTTTTAAAGCTTCTTCTACCATTTCATCGCTAACACTTTCATCATTTAAAGAAATATTCGATTTGATCGTTCCTTTAAATAAAATAGGATCTTGTAAAACCATACCTACATGTTTTCTAAAAGCTTGTTTTGACATGGTATTTAATTCTTGACCATCAATTTTGATTGAACCTTCTTGATAATCATAAAAGCGCATAAGTAAAGACATCGTCGTTGTTTTACCACTACCTGTATGACCTACAAAGGCAACTGTTTGATGAGGTAAGGCTTTAAAATTAATATTTTGTAATACATAAGGTGCAGATTCATTGTATTTAAAAGATAAATTTTTAAATTTAACTTCCCCTTTAAAAGGAGGCACTTCATCATCAAAATAAACACTTTCCTCAGGTAAATCTAAAAAATCAAAAACGCGTGTTCCAGATACTAAAGCATCTTCAAGCATTTCAATACTTTCCATGATCATTTCAATAGGATCAAGTAAGTTACCTAAATAAGTAACAAAAGCATACATCACACCATAAGAAGCAAATTCACCAGCAAAAACCGCTTTATACCCAAAGAATGCAATAACCATGATTTGAGTGATTCTTCTAAAGAAACCAAATACAGGTCCTCCTACCGTTACATTTAAACGTGTTTGTTTAACACGATAATCATGATATGTTTTATTTAAATCATCAAACTCATCAAAGATAAATTTTTCTTGACTAAAAGCTTGAATTACTTTCATTCCTTTAATATTTTCATTCAAAGTTGCATTGATTTGTGAATTCAAAGCTCGAATTTGGGTTGAATACTTATTTGTGAAATAACGATAACAAAAAATCCATAAAAAGATAAAAGGTAAAATAAATAAGATCAAAGTTGCAAACTGACGATTAAGTTGAAACATCGTATAATAAATCAAAATAAACTTAAATACCCCTTCTAAAAGCATACTAATGATCGTATTGTACAAGCTTTTAATGGTTTCTGTGTCATTTGTGATCTTTGAAACAATACGTCCATCCGCTTCACTTTGAAAATAATTGATTGGTAGACGTTGTAATTTTTCAAACATATCATAACGAAGTAAATTTGAAAGTTTAATTGCGAGTAAAGAATAAAGATAATTTGTTGTATAAACTAAAGCAGAGTTTAAAAAGTAAAGTCCAAAAAGCAAACCAATCAAGAAAATCACCGGTTTAACAAAAGGGACATACAAGCTTTTAGCTTGTGCTTTGGTTAGAAGTTTACAAGGATAAGTTTGAACACCTTGATTACTGCTTACTTGAATACTTTCTCCATGTACTTCACGACTACCACTAACTAATTTATCTTGTCCTTCAACTAAATAGAGTTGTCGATCAATTTCAACCACACAAGCATTTTGAATGATCGTAGCATCTTGTTTATATAAACTCGATTGAACATAATAATGGTCATCCAATTCCACGCTATTTTTTGCATCATGATCAATTTCATACCATGGCTTTTCAATACCCGAAACATAATTATCTAAAATCGTTTGTGTTACACGCGTTGGTAAAATATCAACAACCATCAACACTGAAACCAAAACAATCGTTAAAGCCATTAAAAATTTGACATGCCAAGCATAAGAGAATGCACGTTTAATAACTTTCATGTGTGTCACCTCCATTTGCTAAAGATTGATGAGTAAATTGTTCATAATACCAACCTTTTTTAGCGAGCAATTGTTCATGATTTCCTCTTTCAACAATCTTTCCTTCATCTAAAACTAAAATCAAATCCGCATGTTTAATGGCTGACAAACGATGAGCGATAATAATATTGGTTTTATTTTTTCTAAATTGTCTTAAATTACCAATAATTGTTGCTTCCGTACTTCCATCAACCGCAGATAAAGAATCATCTAAAATTAAAATTTCCGGATCAGCAATGGAGGCACGAGCAATTGAAAGTCGTTGTTTTTGTCCTCCTGAAAGCATGGTTCCATCTTCACCACAAAGTGTATCTAAACCATCACGAAGGTATTTTAAATCTTTTTCAAAATCAGCTAAACGAATTGCTTCCATTAATTGATCATCACTCACTTTTCCAACATGTCCTAATTGGATATTTTCTCTTACAGTTTTAGAAAATAAGACATGTTCTTGTGGTACATAACCGATATGTTCACGAATTTGTTTATAATCATAATGTTCAACTGATTGTCCATTAATTAAAAATTCGCCACTTCCTTTTTTATAGTAACGTAATAATTGTTGAATCAAAGTGGATTTACCACTTCCTGTTTTGCCAATGATCCCAACCGTTTGTCCTGCTTTAATACTTAATTCAATATGATCCAAGCTAACAAAGTGGCTATCAGGATATTTAAAAGAATAATCTTTAAATTCAATCGAATCAATGTGATCAAGTGGATAGATTGGTTCTTCTTTTTCAATTCGTACTTTTGGCATCATCGTTTCTTCATAACGATCATAAGAAGCTTGAGCTCTTTGAAGACGATTTAAAACCATTCCAATCGACATCATAGGCATCCTTAACATGTTTAAATACAAGTTAAAAGAAACCAAATCTCCAGCATATACATAACAGCATTAATTGATTGATTTAATACGGATTATAGT
>URQL01000161.1 GCA_900550005.1 uncultured Erysipelotrichaceae bacterium | reverse complement strand
CTTTAGTAAGACAAAAAGATCAAGCTGCTTATTTTTGTCATAATCCGCATTGTGATTCTAAGATTATTGAAAAAATCATTCATTTTGCTTCCCGTGATGCCATGAATATTGAAGGATTAGGGGATCGACTTGTTGAAATTTTCTACAATCAAGGTTTCATTAAATCCATTATTGATATTTTCTACTTACATGAACATGCGCATGAAATTGTTGAACTGGATGGTTTTGGCCAAAAATCCATGGATAATTTATTAGAAGCCATTGAAAAAAGTAAAGAAAATTCATTAGAAAAATTACTCTTTGGTTTAGGAATCAAAGGCGTTGGGGCAAAAATGGCGGATGTTTTAGGACGTAATTTTAAATCTATGGATGCTTTGATGAATGCAAAATATGTTCAATTAATTAATATTAATGATGTGGGGGATACATTATGTGAATCCATTCTAAGTTATTTTAAAAATGAAAATAATTTAAAATTGATTCGAGATTTAAAAGATGTGGGAATGAATATGGATTATCTTAAAGAGACAACCATTACAAAAGAAACCCCATTTATGAATAAAGTCGTAGTTATTACGGGAACGTTAGAAAATTATACCCGCAATCAAATGAAAGATGAACTTACTTTACTTGGTGCTAAAGTGACAAACAGTATTTCTAAGAAGACGGATTATTTGATTTGTGGAAGAGATGCTGGAAGTAAACTTGAAAAAGCAAACAAGTTAGGAGTTCAAGTTCTTAGTGAAGAAGAATTTGAAGGGATGGTGAAGTAATGAAACAAAAATTAATGCTTTTATTTCTTAGCTTATCCTTGCTTACCGGTTGTACAAAAGTACGTGATACGATCTCCCAAGAAACAACAGGAGATACGGTAGCGACAAACTCATTTGACAATACGTTTTATGATACGATTATTACAAGTGGAACGGAAGCAAGAGAACCGGTTTATTTAGATTTTTCACGAAATCTTAGTGATTACTATATGATTGGTAGAGGATTACAAGTTCTTTCTTTGGATTATTTTTCAAACAAAAATCATTCATTAAGAGAAGGGACCCATTTTACTAAAAATGATTATGCTGCTTTACTTGGTTATGGTGATGATTCGATCCAATTGGATAAAGGAAGTAGTGTTGATGGAATCAGTGATCCTGTTTTAGCTGTTTCCTTAGTTCAACAAGAATATGTCGTTAAAGAAGGAACAGGGTATAAACTTGCCGGAATGTCCCTTGCTTTAGCGATTGCTTCAGATCAAACCGATTCATCAGGGGTCACGCATGAGTTTAATCAATCGACGATTGAAAGTTTTAGTAAGGATGCCGTAAAAAAGGTGTATAATTATTTTATTAGCCAATATGAAGAATTAAGTTCAATCCCAATTTTAATTGGCGTTTATCAAATGTCGAAGTCAACAGATGAGACAAGTGGTAAATTTATCTATTATTGTTATAATGATGGAAAAGAAGGGGATTTAAAATCAACTAATATGCAAACGGTTGTTTTTAGTAGTGATGAAGCAAAAAATTTAGATAACAGCTTATCAAGTGAATTTACGATTTTTAAAGAAAAAATCAAATCAACCGCTGTTGATGCCGTTTCTATGGTAGGGTATGGTTCTTATTTAAATAATAAAATTATGAATTTTAAAATTGAAGTTTATTTAAATACGAAAACTTATACCGAAACAACGGCTTTGATGAACTATATGGCAGGTGAAGTGGATACGTGTTTCAATAGTGATTTAGAACTTAAAATCATTGTTTATTCTCACAGTGATTTGCAAGGATTTATTATTAAAAAACCAGGTGAATCCACTCAAAGTTATACGATTAATTAGAAAGGATGAAAGTATGAACGATACAGAAAAAATGCTTAAACAATTAGGGCTTAAAACCATGTTTGATATTAGTGAACGTGAAATGCCAGCTCTTGTTAAAGAATACGAAGTTTTTATGAGCCATGTCGAAGTACTCGATAAAATTGATACAACTGGGGTTGAAATTATGGCTTACCCTTATGAAATTGAAACAACTTTTTTAAGAGAAGATGAACCAAATCATGTGGTTAGTGTGGAAGATGTATTAAAGAATGCACCTAGTCAAGAAAATCAACAAATCAAAATGCCAAAGGTGGTGGGATAGATGTACGGACTTACTATTGTTGAATTTCATCAATTGATGAAAGAAAATAAAATCAATATTCAAGAATATTATAATCAACTTTTTGAAGATGCAAAAAAACAACAAAAACGTTTAAATGCCTTTGTAACGATCACTCAAGATCAAGTGAATCAACAATTTGAAAATTTCCAATTTGACGAAAATAATTTACTTAGTGGTGTTGCTTTTGTGGCTAAAGATAACTATTCAACAAAAGGAATCAAAACAACGGCATCAAGTCGTATGTTAGAAAATTATGAACCGATCTATGATGCACATGTTATTTCTAAATTGAAAGCAAAGGATTGTATGATGATTGGTAAATCAAGTATGGATGAACTTGCTATGGGTGGAACAAATAAATCTGCTTTAACTGGTCCAGTTTCTAATCCTTATGATGTAACACGTATTTCTGGTGGATCTTCTGGAGGAAGTGCTGCCTTAGTTGCTAGTGGACTTATTCCTTTTGCTTTAGGTAGTGATACAGGGGATTCTATTCGTAAACCTGCTGGTTATTGTGGAGTCGTTGGATTTAAACCTACTTGGGGAAGAATTTCACGTTATGGAGTTATTCCTTATGCTTCAAGTTTAGATCATGTAGGTGCTTTTACACGTAGTGTGGAAGATATGGCAATTGTTATTGAAGCTTTAGCCGGTCGTGATGATCGTGATATGACCTCTTCTTACAAAGAAGTAGAACCTTATTACACAAATTTGACAGATCAAATTCAAGATAAAAAAATTGCAGTGATTCAAGAAATTTATGAACAAATTTCAAATCAAGCAATTAAAGCTAATTTTGATCAAATGATTCAAACTTATCGTGACTTAGGATGTCAAGTTGATTTTGTTCATTTTGATAAGACATTATTAAAAGCTTTATTACCTACTTATACAATTATTGCAAATTCTGAAGCAACAAGTAATCATGCTTGTTTAGATGGGGTTAAATATGGTACACGTGTTGATGCACCATCTCCTGATGAAGTCATGATCGCTTCTCGTACAAATGGTTTTGGTGATCATATTAAACGTCGTTTCATTCTTGGTAACTTAGCATTAGCTACTGAAAATCAAGAAAAAATGTTTAGAAAAGCACAACGTGTTCGTCGTTTGATCGTTAATGAATTAAATAAAATCTATGCAGATTATGATTTAGTCTTAACACCAACAGCTGGACATATTGCAGCTAAAATCAATGATGAAAGTGAAGATCGTTTGACAGATGAATACTTGATCTTAGAAAATCATTTGGCTTTAGGTAACTTTGCGGGAACACCAAGTTTAACTTTACCTTGTGGTTTTGTTGATGATATGCCTATTGGAATCAATATCATGGGTAAACTTTTTGAAGAACAAACCGTATTAAACGCTTCTTATGCTTTAGAAAAACAACTTAATTTTAAAAATCAATTTGTAAAGGGGGAAGAATAATGAATTTTGAAACAGTAATTGGTCTAGAAGTCCATTGTGAATTAACTACAAACTCTAAAATGTTTTCAAGCTCTCCTGTAACCTTTGGTAAAGACCCAAATACACAAGTAAATGAAGTGGATTTAGGGATGACAGGAACCTTACCTGTTCTTAACAAAAAAGGAGTTGAATATGCTTTAAGAGTTTGTCATACTTTAAATATGGAAATAAATGAACTTTTACGTTTTGATCGTAAAAATTACTATTATTCAGATCTTCCTAAAGGTTTTCAAATTACTCAAGATCGTTATCCAATTGGACGTAATGGAACAATGGAAATTGAAGTCGACGGAAAGAAAAAAATCATTGAAATCGAACGTTTGCACATGGAAGAAGATACGGCTAAACAACTTCACTTTGATGATCATACTTTAATTGATTATAATCGTGCTGGAATCCCATTGATTGAAATTGTAACCAAGCCAACGATTCGTAGTGGAAAAGAAGCAGCAGCTTATCTTGAAAAATTAAGATCGATTTTCCTTTATACAGAAGTCAGTGATGCTAAAATGGAAGAAGGATCAATGCGTTGTGATGTTAATATTTCAATTCGTCCTTATGGTAGTGATCAATTTGGAACACGTACGGAAATTAAAAACTTAAATTCAATTTCTAATGTTCAAAAAGCCATTGAATTTGAAGCCAGTCGTCAAGAAAAAATCTTACTTTCTGGTGGTGAAGTTTTACAAGAAACTAGACGTTTTGATGAAGCTTTAAAAGAAACAGTTCTAATGCGTTCAAAAGGGGATGCAGTAGATTACAAATATTACCCTGAACCAAACATTTTACCAATTCGTTTAGATCATCAATGGGTAGAACATATTAAAGAAACTTTACCAGAAATGCCTGAAGCGAGAGTAAAACGTTATGTAGATGTTTGTCATTTACCAGAAGTTGATGCAAAAATTTTAGTTCAAGCTAAAGAAGTATCCGATTATTATGATGAAGCTATTCAATATACGAAAGAATACAAACTTGTTT
>URQL01000160.1 GCA_900550005.1 uncultured Erysipelotrichaceae bacterium | reverse complement strand
GTATAAATTAAAGTTAGTCATTTATGGCTTGATTGTCTATTTTTTGTTGATTTGGATTCAAATGCTCTTTTTGCCACTACAAATTGGTTTTTCTTGGCAAACGATGGCATTACTTATTTTATTTATGTTTGTGGGGAGTTTGTTTCTTTTAAAATGGTCTAACCGATGGACTCAATTACTTATAAGTAGTTTTGTTTTAATGTTGGAAAGTCAATGGGTTATGGACACAGTAGATATTTTTACGATTTTATGTCTTTTTTTAACGAATTTTTTTGTTAGTTTTATGATAATTGCTTCACTTAAAGAAAAAAGTTTGTTATAATTTAGAAATGTTGAGGGTAACCTTATCAATTTAGAAAGTTAGGAGAAATAAATAATGATTAATGTTGGAGATTTAAGACCAGGAACAACATTTCAATTAGATGGAAATTTATATATTGTTCTTGATGCAAGTCATAATAAAACAGCTCGTGCTGCAGCAAACGTTCGTGTAAAAATGAGAAATATGCGTACAGGAACAACTACTGAAACAACTTTTGGTGGAAATGAAAAAGTAGCTAGAGCCCAAATCGATAAGAAAAAAATGCAATATTTATATGATTCAGGATCTGATTTAGTATTTATGGATAATGAAACTTATGAACAAATCGAAATTCCTTCTGCTAATCTTGAATGGGAAATGAATTTCTTAAAAGTAAGTGATGAAGTAGAAGTAACAAGCTTTGAAGGTGAAGTTTTAGGGGTTGCATTACCAATTAATGTTCCTTTTAAAGTTATTGAAACTGAACCAGCTGTAAGAGGTGATACAGCTACAGGAGCTACTAAGAATGCTGTCATTGAAACAGGATATCAAATTAAAGTTCCTTTATTCATTGAAGAAGGGGAAACTGTTGTTGTTAATACAGTTGATGGTAAATATCAAGGACGTGCTTAATTTTATTAAGCAGTTCTTTTTTTATTTGTTTATTCATAGACTATACTAGGTTACATAAAAGGAGGAATAGTTACGAATAAACAAGCCATTGCATTTTTATCCTTATTTAGTTTGATTTTAATGATTTCTATTTATTATATTCTACTACCACCACTTGATTTACAAACTGCTCTTAATATAGATACACAAAATACTGTTCAAGAAGACTTATCTT
The DNA here is from genome assembly GCA_900550005.1 of uncultured Erysipelotrichaceae bacterium. Taxonomy (GTDB): domain Bacteria; phylum Bacillota_I; class Bacilli_A; order Erysipelotrichales; family Coprobacillaceae; genus Beduini. The sequence continues at coordinate 3,492 of URQL01000160.1, read as the reverse complement.
CTAAGGCGAATTTGCAAAATGAAGTAAATAAACAATATGATCAAGAAGTAGCAAGTTATAATCAAATTATTGCTTCTAAAGAGAGTACTATTGAACAGGTAGCAGATGCATTAAAAGAAATTGATCAAATCAATGTCAATAAAGCTTTAGAACAACAAATTAAAGAAGAGGTAGAAAAGATGAATTACACTTTTCAACTTGTAGAAATTAAAAATGATGTTATTAAAATATCAGTTCAAAAGCAGAAAGAAGATGTAGTTATTCCATCGATAATAAATAAAATCAATGAATTGACTCAAAACAAATATCTCGTAGAGGTAAAAATAATTGATTAGAGACCTTGTAATTTAAGTGCGTTTTATATAAAATAGAGATAGTAAAGGAGATAGAAGTATGACACAAAGTATTTATTATAATTTTAAAGAAGACACTAAATTAGGTAAAATCTCTATTGGATTACCTGTATTTAATGTGATTACAGAAAAGACACTTGAAGATATGAAAGATATTTCTTTACATGGAAAAAATGCAATTACCACGGAATATGAAAATGATGAACTTGTTATTACAATTAACATGAAAATTGTTTATGGTGGATATGCAAGTAAATTATCTAAAGAAGTTCAAGAAAAAGTGGCTAGTGCCATTTTGGAAATGACAAATATTCATGTTAATGCTATCAATGTTAATGTAATTGGCATTGAGTTTTAAAAAGGATTAGCCAGTTTTCTAGCTGGTCTTTTTTTATTGTTTGTGGTATGATATAATAATGTATAAATATGTACTGGAGGAAGAATAAATGAAAAAAACACGTAGACAAATCGCCAGAGAAAAGGCTGCTATTGGAATCTACCAATATTTACTTGTAGATGCTTCATTAGAAGACATTGAAGAATATATTTTAAATGATGAAACAGTGAAAGAAAGTGAAGAAACTTATCAATTCTGTAAAGAATTAATTGATACAACGATTTTACATTTACCACAATATCAAGAAGAAATTAAAAAACATCTAAAAAAAGGATGGAAATTACAACGTTTAAGTTATATGGAACAAGCCATTTTACTTATAGCTACTTGTGAATTATTAGATATGGATCAAGAAAAAACAATTGCAATCAATGAAGCTGTACTTTTAGCTAAAGAATATTGTGATGATGATTCTTATAAATTTATTAATGGTGTGCTTCATTCTATTATCTAATGGAAAGAAAATATTTAACCATTTCAGCATTAAATCAATATTTAAAGGCTAAATTAGATTCAGATGTACATTTACAACGCGTTTATATTAAAGGGGAAATATCCAATTTAAAAAAACATAGCTCAGGTCATTATTATTTTACAATTAAAGATGATAAATCGCGCATCAATGCGGTTATGTTTTCAAATTATGTTAGTCAACTTCAATTTGATTTAGAAGAAGGAATGAATGTTCTTTTAACTGGAAACGTATCTGTCTATATCGGGGCAGGGAATTTTCAACTGTATGTTTATCAAATTGAACCTGATGGTATTGGCAATTTATATATTGAATTAGAAAGATTAAAAAAGAAATTAATGATTGAAGGTTATTTTGATGATCAGCATAAAAAAAGTATTCCTGCTTTACCTAATAAAGTTGGAATTATAACAGCTTATCCTAGTGCTGCTTTAGAAGATATTTTAAGAATCATTCATGAGCGTTATCCAATTTGTAAGATTTATCTTTTCCCAACTTTGGTTCAAGGGAAAAATGCATATAAACAAATTATTCGTTCTTTACTAAAAGCAGACAAACAAAATTTAGATGTATTAATTCTAGCTCGAGGTGGAGGATCTTTAGAAGATTTATGGAATTTTAATCAAGAAGAACTTGTTAAAGCAATCTATCATTGTAATACACCTATTATTAGTGGCGTGGGTCATGAAATTGATACGACACTCGTGGATTATGTAGCTGATTGCCGAGCACCTACACCGACTGCTGCTGCAAGCAAGGCTGTACCGGATTACAAAGAACTTATTATGAATATCGATTCAATTACAGAGTCTATGAAAAAAATAATGATTAATAAATTAAATGAGTACAAACAAAAAATGAATTCTTTTAATCAAAACCCTCGATTAAAAGAACCCCGTTTGATTTATTTTGACTATTTACATCGTCTTACTTTGTTAAATAATGATCTTAAGCAAGTTATGACCAGTAAGCTTGATTCTTATCGCTATCAAAATCAAGTTTTACAACAAAGTTTTGTTAATTTAGGATCACAAATATCAAAAAATCAAAAAAATCAATTAAAAATCTATAACACTAAGATGAAAAACATTTTAACAAATCAAATTCAAAATTATAAAATGCGTTTTAATCAGGAACTCGAGCAACTGAACTTAGTTAACCCTCTATCTATATTACAAAGAGGATATGCAATTGTTGAAAGCCAAAATCAAGTCATTACAAGTGTTCAAGAAGTTGAACTTGATCAAATGATACAAATTCAATTGAGTGATGGTCAAATGATTGCACAAGTAAAGGAGGTTAAAGAATAATGAAAAAATTAACTTTAGAACAAGCAATGAGTAAGCTTGATGAAATTGTTAAAAGATTAGAAAAAAATGAAGATGATTTAGAAACATCTATTCAATTATTTAAAGAAGGAATGGATTTATCTAAACAATGTAACGAACAGCTGACTACATTTGAAAAACAAGTACTAGAAATTATTCGTAGTGATCAAGAGGTGAGTGAAAATGAATAAAATGGTAGAAGAAATCAATCAATATTTAGCTACTTCTTTAGATCATCTTCAAGAAGGAAAAGTAAAAGAAGCAATGTATTATTCTTTACTTGCTCCAGGTAAACGTATTCGCCCTACATTGATGTTAAAAGTTTTACAAGCCTATAATTTAGATTATCATGATTATATTGATGTTGCTTGTGCAATTGAATTTGTTCATACCTATTCTTTAATTCATGACGATTTACCTGCTATGGATAATGATGATTTAAGAAGAGGAAGACCAACGTGCCATAAAGCTTTTAATGAAGCTACAGCCATCTTAGCTGGTGATGCATTACTTACAGAAGCATTTAATCTTATTATAAATTCAAAATTGGAAGATGCTAAAAAAGTGAAATGCATTCGTATTTTAGGTAATGCTAGCGGACAAAATGGAATGGTTTATGGTCAACAACAAGATATATTTTTTGAAAATAAGAAGGCAAATTTAGAAGAATTACAAAATATACATTTATATAAAACAGGAAAACTTATTGCTGCACCTTTAATGATGGGTGGGGTGATTGCTGGTCAAGAAGATTTAATCCCTTTTGAACAGCTTGGATTAAAAATAGGTTTAGCTTATCAAATTCAAGATGATATTTTAGATATTATTGGTGATGAAGCTCTAATCGGTAAAAAAGTAGGAAGTGATTTAGAAAACCATAAATCTACATATGTAGCATTACTTGGATTAGAAAAATCACAAGAAACAGTTCGTCAATATTTT
>URQL01000159.1 GCA_900550005.1 uncultured Erysipelotrichaceae bacterium | reverse complement strand
GCATAACGAACAAGTCTTCCTGTTCTTTCATAGAATTCTTTATTAAGCAATGCTTCTAATTGACCACGGTGAACTGTATTTTCTTTGATACCTTCTAAAACATTTCCATATTCCGTTTCTGTTTTTAAATAACTTACCAAATCCGAAATATTTCTACGTTTTAGTAATTCATCGTAATCATTCTTGTCCAATTTCTTGGCATACATCGATCTTGCTTTTGCTGAGACCGCATTCGATGATAAAGATCCCATAATTTCACCTCTATCCTAAATTTCTTTGCAACGACTAACGATCGTATCTACCCACGTATCTTTTTTTGTGTTGTAAAGATTTTCTAAAGATGCTAAAGAATCTTTAAATTCTTTTTCATTTTGAGATTTCGTTGCATCGATTTGTGCTTGTAATTCTTGTTTCTTTTGCGCAATGATTTCTTGTTGTTCAGCCATGTATGCATCATAGATTTCTTTTCTTTTAGCATTCATGTTCGTTTGAACTTCATTTTTCATTTTAGTCGCTTCTTCAACACTTTTAGCGCATTCGCGATCGATTGAAACGATCTCTTGAATAAATTTATCCAATTGATTACCTCCCAACTATACTTTAAATTTGGATTATTGTATCCTCTAAAAGTACACAAACAAGTATACTCTTAAAACCTAGAATTTCAAGGCTTTTTTACGTATCTCGACGCCTTTTTTTACATAATTCTAACACAATGTTTTACCTAAAAAAGAAGTGTTGCTTTTTTATAAGATGCAAGCACTTCCTTTTATATTTTAGCCATTTTCTAATTCATTTTAAGCATATTTCTTACTAATGGTCCAACAAAAAATATTTGCCAGGCTAAAGCCATTGGAAAATTGAAAACTGTTGTTTGTAACCAAACAGCAATGATTTCTTTGCCTACATTTTTAAATAACAAAGTTGCAACAAATGACATCATTGGACACATTAAACATACGATCATCGAACACATCACAATCGTAAAACTTAATTTTGATGCTTTGTCATCCACACATCTTAATGTTAGTTTTAATGATAGTTTTTCTACTACACATAATTCTAAGATGATCGCAATTGGCCACATGATCACAAGTTCATGAAATGCCATCACAAATACTTGATTGGTCATACCCCCAATATTTAACGCAATATTATAACAAATCATTCCATAAACCATAAAAAATGCCATAACAATGGTAAATATTAAACTTTGTAATTTTGATTTTTGCATAACAACACTCTCCTTCTTATTTTTAAGCACAAAAAAACATGGGAGTGTTGTTCATAACCATGTTCTTCCATGTACCGTTTCCAATTCCTACCTATTGTTTTTTTGCTTTGTTATAATAACATAATAAATTTAAAGATGTAAGAATAAATTAAAAAAAGAAAGCAAATTATTTACTTTCTCTAAAAATAAGATATACAGGAAGTCCTGCCATTACTGCTCCACCTAAAATATTTCCAAATGAAGCAATGAGCATATGATAACAAATGGTTCCCATTTGACTTATTGTGGTTCCATATTGAGTAATACACATTGCAAAAAATCCACTATTAGCAATGCAGTGTTCAAACCCTGGTAACACAAAGGCCATTACAAAACCCATAATGATCATGAATTTAACCATTCCATCTTTTACTTTAACCCCTGCATATCCAGCAAAACATACTAAGAAATTACATAGAATCCCTTTAATAAATAAAGGTACAACACTAAAGGTTAATTTTGTTTCCATTAATGGTTTTAAATAAGTTGGAAATAAAGTATTCAAAGATCCACTTTTAATAAACAAGAACCCTACAATACTCATCCCTACCATATTCCCTATATAGCAAATTACCCATGCTGGAAGTAAGTCTTTTAATTTAGCCTTTTTATCATAAACCGGAATCATGGTTGTTAAACAATTTCCTGTAAAAAGATCAGCACCTAAAAAAACAATAGCGACTAACCCAATACCAAATGTACCTGCAAGGGCAATTTTACCAAACTCTGGATAATTTTTAGATAAGATCGCACCACATGCATAAGATAAAATCATTGCTCCACCTAAGTAGAACCCAGCCATTAAAGATCGAACAAAAAAACGAAAAGGATCTTCTTTAGCCATCTTTATTTTTCCTAAACCAACTTGGTTTAATAATTCAACATCATTCATAACTTTCCCCCTATAAACCATGTAGCATTATAGCTTATTTTTTCAAGGGATGCAATTGCCATTTATAAATACATTTCATTGTTTCTTGTTTTGTGAAATATTTCTTTAAATGACTTGGTATTTTAGCGGTTTCAAGATAAGTTGTATTCAATTTTTCAATGGTTTTTTTAGATGCAACATTATCAGGTGAACAAGTCAAAATCACTTCCTGATAGTAATTTAAAATCAGTGGTTTTAAAGCTAGACAAGCTTGACAAGCAAAGTGATGTCCTCGATAAGGAGGTTCAATCGCATAACCTATATGACCATCATAATAATGATCTTGATTTGAACCTAAACGAAACGTGATCCGCCCAATTTCTTCTTTTCCCTCTTTTAAATAAATTACATAAATATAATAAGGATCAATTCCTTCTAAATCATCAATATAATCTAGATATTCTAAACGAATATCTTTATAATAAAGTATTTTCATTTAAGTAAGTAATAATTTGATTTAGTGTCGTTTCAATATCTAAATTATTATCAATGATTACTTGAGCACTTTGATGATAAAGTTCATGACGTTCTTCATAAAGTGTATAAATTTTTTGTTTTCCTTCTTTTAATAAAGGGCGACTACTTGTTTCAATGTCTTGAATAATATTTTCTACCTTACGGTCTAATAAGAAAATAATTCCATTTTGTTTTAAAGCTTCCATATTTTCTTGTCTTTTGACCACACCTCCACCAGTTGAAAGAATATAGCCTTCTTTACTAGCTAATTCTTTACAACAAATCGTTTCTCTTTGACGAAAATAGTCTTCAGATATATTAAACATATCTGAAATGGATTGACCATATTTATCAACTAAGTATTCATCAATATCAATTAATGGTTTTTTTAAACGATCTGCAAGTAGTTTAGAAATCGTTGTTTTCCCACTACCGGGCATTCCAATCAATACAATATTTTTCATAATCTTTCTCCCTATGATTGCTTGTAAGTTCCTAATATTCTTAATTTTTGTGTTTGTCGAGCAATTTTATTTAACGCTTCTTCAACTAAAGGATTTTCAATATTTCCTTCAAAATCAATGTAGAAATAATATTGCCATGGTAAAGTCGGAATAGGTCTTGATTCGATCCTTACCATATTTAATTCACTTTCTTTAATAATATTTAAAATAGTAGATAAAGCACCTACACGATGTTCTAATGAACATAATATACTAATACGATTATTTTCATTTACATTTTCTAAATTTTTACCAATAACAATAAAACGTGTATGGTTTGTTAAATCATTATGAATATTTTCTTTTAAAACCGTTAATCCATAAAGTTTTGCCGCTTGCTTACTTGCAATAGCTACTTTAGTCGGATCTTGCATAGAAGCAACTAATTTTGCAGCCATAGCTGTGTTATTATAAGGAATTTGTTTTATATTAGGATAATTTTGTAAAAATTTTGAAGATTGTGCTAATCCTTGTGGATGCGAATAAACTTCTTGAACTTCATCTAATTTTGTTTGTTTTAAGCCAAGTAGGTTTTGCGAAATCGAAATACTTTGTTCTCCTACAATATACAATCCATAATTACGTATCAAATCATAAACATTATTGATTGCACCCGTAGAAGAATTTTCAATAGGGACAATACCGTAATCAATTTCATCTCGATCTAAAGCTTTAAAAACCGCTTCAAATTCATCATAATGTTTCATTGCCACATTTTCTTTAAAATACGTTCTTAATGCCAATTCACCAAAGGCCCCTTCTACTCCTTGAAATCCTACTTTAAGATCTTGACTAGGTGTTAAAGGTTTTTGTGGTGTTAAATCTAAGGATTCATCTAAAAAAGTGAATTGATAATCTTTAGATATATCCATCATCGATTGAATAAACATTGCCCCATATTTTTTTAATTTTTCATTTTCCATACGGCTAACATTTTTTTCAATAACTGATTTTTCTCGATCAGGTTGAAAAATTTGCATTTGATGTGCTTTTTTATATAACACAACATCTTTACCGACATTCATTCGTTTTTCAAAAAGACGAATCATTTGTTGATCGATTTCATCTATTTCTTGACGACATTCTTCTAATGTTTTCATCTATTTTCCTCCCATTGCTTCTAACAAAGCGAGTGCTGCCATACTTTCCACAACAACAACAGCACGAAAAACAATACATGGATCGTGGCGACCAGTAATTTCTAAAGTGGTATTTTCTTTTGTTTTTACATTGATCGTATCTTGTTTTAAAGCAATCGATGGGGTAGGTTTAAAAGCTACTTTAAAAGTAATAGGCATCCCATTGCTGATTCCTCCTAGAATTCCACCATTATGATTTGTTTTTGTTTTAACTTTATCTTGATCGTAATAATACTCATCATTTGCTTCACTACCTAACATTGTACATAAATCAAAGCCATCTCCAAATTCTATCCCTTTTACTGCCGGAATCGAAAACATTAAACTAGCAATGGTACTTTCTAAA
>URQL01000158.1 GCA_900550005.1 uncultured Erysipelotrichaceae bacterium | reverse complement strand
TTTTGTAAAACAAGTAAATTCCTTTCAAGTTTAGCTTGTTTACTTACGTATTGACTGTAAGCAAACGTAAAAGTAAAAACAACCATTAAAATAACTAAAACATTTTTTAATGCAAATCCTCTAACCATAATTCAACCTCTTAATCCCAATTATTTTTGTATAACATTTTTGATTTCGATAGATATCCAAGTAAATTAAATCATCCATTTTAAAATAAATTTTATCAACATCAAAAAGCAAAATTTCATACCCTTCCTTTTTAACGATTCTTTGTCGATCTAATGAGATGGTATACATTTTTTGATCTATCTCATAACTTAATGTTTGTTCATCCATAAGTTGTACATTTTGAGCTGACATAAGTTCATGTTGTAATTGATAAGCAAACAGAATTATATCCTCATTTTGTTTATCTGTCTGTTTTAAGTGGCTTAAAGAAACTATCCCTTCAACAAGCAGACTCAAAGTTAAAGTAGTGATCATTAAAGAAAAAATCATTTCAACTAAGGTAAATCCCTTCACCTTTTTTACAGTAAAACACTTTCTAATGCCCATTCTATATCCTCCACAGGATAAAATAAATCTTTGAGTTTTAATTCCATTTTTTGAATTTGATCTGTTACTTCGTTTCGTGTCCTTATTTCACTTTGACGAAGTGAAATAAGAAAAGGAATGCAAAAAGTCATAATCAACATCATTAGTGAAAAAGAAAACAACACTTCACTTAATGTGAACCCTCTAATTTGCAACATAAAAACGTCCCATTCCTAATTGAAAAACATAAGTTTGATTTTGATAATGATAGGTTGATGATTAATATTTCCATAAGCATTAAACGAAACTTGTGTATGTCCATCATCCAAATAATCGCTTAACTTTTGTTTTTGTTTTGTCTTTAGTGCCTCACTTTGACAAAGATAAATCGTATTGATTTCATTAAAATAACTTGCATCATAGCGGTGATAATATCCAATTGCAAATAAACTCATGGTAAGCATAATCGATAAAACAAACAGACTTTCTATCAATGTAAATCCCCTAATACGCATGTGCTTCACCATTAACGATTTGAATACTTTTTCCATTAGGGCATGTTCTTTGATTTTCTTTTAAATATTTACCTGTTCCATCAATTAATTGATCGATTGAAGTGGGTAAATATCCTTTATCAAGTTCAAAAAGTAAAATTTGACTATCTACTACCGATAATAAAGTTTCACACCCTTTATTTTTAACCATTGCATTCTTACTGGTAACGTTTGGCACGACCACAAGCAAAACGATCATCATGATTGCAATCACAAATAAACTTTCAACTAATGTAAATCCTCTTTTTTTCATTTCAATCCCTCCTCTAAATTTGTTCAATGATATTCATCATAGGTAAAACCAAATTTAAATAAATACCTACAACATAAAATCCTATAAAACCATATAAACAAAATACAAATGTCTGTGTAATTTGTTTTATCTTTATTTCAAATAAATGCAAAGTTGTTTCATAATAACGATCCAATAAATCATTTCCAGAATGGTAATACAAAGTTAATTTAAATAACAAACAAAAATACGGTTCAAAATAATCAAAATGATCAATAACCAAATCCAATTTTTCGCCTTCTTTTAATTTTCTTTTTAATTCAAATGCAATCAATTTTAAACTTAAATTATGTTTGCTTTGTTCAATCATTTGTAAAATAGTGAGCAAATCTTTATTCATCGTCGTAAGTTCTTTGTAATATAAGCAAAATTGAATCGAATAGTATTTTTGAATTAGAAACTTAAACAAAGAAAAATGCATCCATTTTTGAATCTGATTAATATTTTGCACTTTCATATCTTTATAAAAACGATAAAAAATCAAAATAACAACAAAACAAAATAGAATAAATAGAAAAGGTAATAAAGCAATCGTATTTAAAGTTAATTTTTGTAAAAGGGATGTTTTTACTTGAAACGAGGCATAGAGTTCTTCTAACCGTGGTTCAACAAAAGCAATCGCAAAAAAAGAAAATAACAATAAGGTTAAAATCAACGTAAAAGGATAGGTCAAAAGTTGAACAGAAGTATGGATCATCTTTTCCTTCTTTTTACAAAGTTCCATGGCTTTATGTAAACTCGTAGCTAAAGAATGACTTTGAATATATAAAGAAAAAAATCGTAAAAACATTTTATCTTCCACTAATAAAGCAATCACCTCTTCTAATTTTGAACCATTTTGTAAAGCATCTAACGCCCGATCTATTTTTTCATTCTTAAATAAATTTTTACATAACATTAAAACATCTTTTAAAGCTTGATCATGTTGAAGTAACTCGACCATTGTTTCAATAAGAAGCCAAGAGTTCTTTAAATTCACTTTCATCAAAGTCCTCCTTTTGTACTTCATGTTTTTTAATTGATTCTTCAATACGATCAATAAAACGTAGATATTCTCCTTCTTTTGATGTGAACCAGGATTTTATTTGAGTATAGTTCAACCATTCAAAAACAGCAAAAGTGCCTCGTGTATTCGAATAAATCAGTCGTTGTGATAAGACACCTTTCAATACTTCTTCTAAATCAAAAGTATTAACCCCTAAATTCAACATTCGATAGATGGTTTGTATACAAGATGAGGCATGAATAGTGCTCAATGTTAAACAACCACTCAAAGCACACCTTGTCGCCAGCGCAGCGCTCCGCTCATCTCGAATTTCTCCAATCATAATGATATCAGGATCATGTCTTAAAATTTGTTGAAGTGCTTTTTGTTCGTCAAAATTTTGATCAAAACGCATTTGCATTTGTATAAAGTTTTTTTCTTCAATCTCAATCGGATCTTCGATAGTAATAATGTTTAATGGATTGCGGTCATAGATTTCCTCTAATAATGCATGCAATGTTGTTGATTTACCTTGTCCTGGTGATCCATTAATTAAAATAAGTCCTGAATCATAATGAGTAATTTTTTCTAAATAAGCGATTGCCTCTTTTTGTGGCGAAAGGTCTTGTAATTTTCTTTTTTTCTTATTGTTTAATATCCTTATAACAAGATTATCTCCTTGCTTCGTCGGAATATTACTTACTCTAAAACAATAAAGAACATTATTCAACTCATAAGAAAATTGACCTGTACACGGTTTTTGCAAATAATTTAAATCCATTTTAGCTTGAAACTTAACACGATTAACAAAATGTTGTCCTTCAATAAGTGAAAGTTGTTTATAAAAAATCAATTCTTTTTTTAACCGAAAATAAAAATTACACACCCCATTTTGAAATAAAATATGAATATCACTTACCTCTTGTTTAATTGCATTAAACAAGAGTGCATCTAATAAATCGTCCATCTTCTTCCCACCTTTCGCTATAAAAAGTATAGCATATTTCATTTAAATAAGCGGTTCATCTTTCTCACTATTTTGTTTCCTATTTGTGTCATTTTTAATAGAAATGTGCTATGATTTAAAATAAAAGAAAGGACTGTGATACAATGTCAATTAATAATGAAGAAATAACAAAAATCAAAAAACAATTAAATAAAGCAAAATTGATTGCTGCAACAAAATATGTTGGTAATGAAGAATTAGAAGAACTTTACCAAGCTGGCGTTATCAACTTTGGGGAAAATAAAGTTCAAGATTTCTTAAAAAAATACGAAACATTTAAACAACCAGCCCATTGGCATTTTATTGGAACATTACAACCCAATAAAGTTAAATATATTATCGATAAAGTCGAATTGATTCACTCTGTAGATTCAGAAAAATTAATTAAAGAAATCGACAAACAAGCAAAAAAAATCAATAAAGTTATGCCTATTTTACTTCAAGTAAATATTTCACACGAAGAGACAAAACATGGTTTTGATCAAAGTGAAATCTTTCCTATTTTAAGCACGATTCAAAACTATCCAAACGTACTTGTTGTAGGTTTTATGACTATGGCACCACATATTGATTCAAAAAAAACAAGACCTGTATTTCATGACTTACATACACTGCTTACTCAATGTCAAAATGATTTTCCTAATCTGCCATTAAAAGAATTATCAATGGGTATGTCAAATGATTATAACATCGCTTTAGAAGAAGGAAGTACACTTATTCGTGTTGGAAGTCGTTTATTTAAATAATCCATCTAAAAAATGGATTATTTTTTTCTTATTAAGAAAGAATATGTACGTGAACATTTAAAATATGGTAAACTAAAAGCGGAGGTAATTATTATGGGACACTTAGGAATTTCAATTTATCCCGAACACTCTACTGTAGAAAAGGATAAAGCATATTTAAAATTAGCTGCAAAATATGGATTTAAACGTGTTTTTACTTGTTTACTATCAGTAAACAAACCTAAAGAAGAAATTAAAGCCGAATTTAATGACATTATTTCTTATGCTAATGAATTGGGAATGGAAGTCATTGTAGACGTTGCACCAAGTGTATTTGAAAAATTAGATATACGTTACGATGATTTAAGCTTTTTTAAAGAAATTGGTGCAGCTGGATTTCGTTTAGACGAAGGCTTTGATGGAAGTAAAGAAGCAGAAATGACCTACAATAAAGAAGGATTAAAAGTTGAATTGAATGCTGGAGATACAACATACTATATCGATCAAATCGTAGCAAACAGACCAGATATTTCAAAACTTCTCTCTTGTCATAACTTCTACCCACAAAGATACA
>URQL01000157.1 GCA_900550005.1 uncultured Erysipelotrichaceae bacterium | reverse complement strand
ACCAACGACACCACCACCCATAACAGCAAGTGATTTAGGCAATTCACGCAAATCAAGGATATCATCTGATGTCATCACAAGTTGTGACTCAATACCAGGAATATTGATACGAGATACTTTTGATCCAGTCGCAAGGATGATATTGCGTCCCTTGATTGTTTCTGAACCAATAGTAACTGTCTTATCTGGGTTAACTTGACCAAGACCGTTGAAAATAGTGACCTTGTTAGCCTTCAAAAGACCTTGAACACCACCAGTAAGGGTCTTAACGACAGAGTTCTTAAAGTCAACTGTCTTATCCATATCGATAGTGTAGTTTGTTGATGCTAGGTTGATACCACGACCTGCAGCAATCTTAAGTCCATCAAGGATTTCTGCATTTTTAAGGTAGGTCTTAGTTGGGATACATCCTTTATTCAAACATGTTCCACCAAATTCAGATTTTTCAACGATGGCAACCTTACCACCAAGTTGTGCACCACGAATGGCAGAATAGTAACCAGCAGGACCACCACCGATAACTAATACTTTTTTCTTTGTTTCAGCTGGTGCGATTGTATCATCTTCCACACTTGGATTTACAGTACATCCAATACGTTTGCCCATCATGATTCCTGTTAAACAACGTCCACATCCAATACATGGGCGAATATCGTCTACTTTACCTTCGAATGCTTTATTAGCGAATTCACTATCACATAAATTTGGACGTCCAATCATACACATATCACATTTTTCATTTGCGATTAATTCTTCAGCCATCCAAGGTTCATTAATACGTGCAACTGTCGCAACTGGGATGTTTACATGCTTTTTGATTTCTTCACTTGAATGAGCATGAGGTGCTGCACTTGTTCCCGGTGCAGGCATACTTGATCCACGCTTGATTGTGTTACCACCAGATACGTGAATAAAGTCAACACCGGCTTTTTCTAATTGTTTACAAACATAGATTTGATCATTTAATGTCAATCCACCTTCACTATATTCATCACCACTAATACGAACATCAATAATAAAGTCGTCTCCACAATATTTACGAACAGATGCGATTACTTCTAAGCATAGACGCAAACGTCCATCAAGACTTCCACCATATTCATCTGTACGTTTGTTATATAGTGGTGTTAAGAATCCACCTAACAATCCGTGGGCATGAGCACATTGAATTTCTACTCCATCTCCACCGGCAATCTGAACACGGTGAGCCGCTTGACCAAATTGATCAACGATAGTATGCAATTCTTCAATTGTTGCAGGTCTTGGTGCACTTTGTGCATAGTAAGGACCTACACAGCTTGGTGCAATTAATTGAGGTGTTCCCGGAACTGGGAATGCCATATAAGCTGGGTGGAACAATTGTGCCAAAATTTTAGTTCCATATTGGTGTACGCCATCCACCAATTTTTTCCATCCTGGAATAAAACTATCATCATAAATAGACATATCGCCTGGAAGATACACATAAGTTGGTTCTACCGTTACTACTTCCGTAACGATAAGTCCTACTCCACCTTTTGCACGTGCAGAATAGTGTGCCACTAAATCATCTGTAACATATCCTTTATCGGCCATGTTTGTTGAAATAGGTGGCATAAAAATACGGTTTTTTACAGTTGTTTTTCCAATTTCAATTGGTTCAAATAAATGTGGAAAATTATTCATTTTCTTAACTCCTCCTCATAGATTCTTTTTATTTTATTCATAAATTTGTGCATTAAAAATCTATCTCTTTTTAATGAACTATGATTATGAACGATAAAAATAAAAAGAATGCGTCACTCCTATAATAACACATTCATTAACATAAAACTATACACTTAGTTAATTTGTGAACTTTTTTTATGAAACGAATGTGTTATTGTCTTAGTATAACGAAATTGATTTTGTCTCAACATTTAGTTATTATTATCTCTCAATCATTTTATTTTATTGGGAGGTTCTTATGAGAAAGGTTGTACTTAGAATGAATAAACAATTTAAATATGATATTATTAAAAAAATTGTTGATGATAATGGTAATAAAAAAAGAGCTGCTCAAAAACTTAATTGCTCTGTTCGCACTATTAATCGTTTAATTGCTTCTTACAAAAAATTTGGTAAAACTGCTTTTATTCATGGTAATAGAAATCGCAAACCTTCTTGTGCTTTTAATGATCAAACTAAGGCTTTAGTCATTGATCTTTATCGTACTAAGTATTCAGATGCTAAATTTAAACATTTTTCTGAATTCCTTCTTAGATATGAAAACATCTCTGTTAGTGATTCTACCATTAGATCTTGGCTTTTTGATCATGATATTCTTTTACCTAAAGCTACTAGAAAAACTAAAAAAAGATTAAAAACAAAATTGAAACTACAAAAATCTAACTCTACTACCATTAAAAATAAGCGTAAAATTGATGATAAATTAGAATCCTTAGATCGTCAGGATGCTCATCCTCGTAGACCTAGATCTGCTTATTTTGGTGAATTAATCCAAATGGATGCTTCTCCTCATATCTGGTTTGGTAATGAGGTTACTCATCTTCATTTAGCCATTGATGATGCTACTGGTAAAATCGTTGGTGGTTATTTTGATACTCAAGAAACTTTGAATGCTTATTATCATGTGTTATATCAGATTTTAGTTACTTATGGTATCCCTTATCAATTTCTTACTGATCGCCGTACTGTTTTTGAATATAAAAGAAAAAAACGTATCTTCTGATGAAAAAGATACGTATACTCAGTTTTCTTATGTATGTAGTCAGTTAGGAATCAATATTGAGAGTTCTAGCGTTCCTCAAGCAAAAGGACGCGTAGAACATCTCAATCAGACCTTACAATCCCGCCTAGTCATTGAGATAAGGCTTGCAAGTATCTCTAACATAGAAGATGCCAACGAATTCTTAAACTCCTACATAAAAGAATTTAATGACAAATTTTCTCTACCTATCAATAGTACTAAAACTGTGTTTGAAAAGCAACCAGATATTAAAAAAATAAATCAAATATTAGCAGTATTATCAGAGAGAAAAATAGATGCAGGACACTGTATAAAGTTTGAGAATAGATATTATATACCAATAACAGAAAATAACACAGAACTGTATATCAAGAAAGGGATGACAGCATTAGTGATAAAATCATTTGATAACCAACTCTATGTAAATATATTGGATTAATTATATGGGTTGAAAGAAATACCGCAGAGATTAGAGAGATCAAAGAATTTTGATGAAATAAAAGAACCAAAGAAAAGGAAAATATATATACCACCAATGACACATCCGTAGAAACATGCATCCTATATGGCATTTGTGAATAAACAAAAACATAGACAACAAGATGTATAAAAATATATAAAAAATGCCCTAAAAAATTTAGGGTAAATATTTTAAAATTTTTAAGACATTTTCAATCGTACTGATCATCTATTATCTAGGAATCTTAATGATGTATATTTATTCAATGCCACTCGATGAAGCCATTTATCTAGCAGGATTTGAACGTTATTCTTCAAGTATTGTCGTCTTATTTTGTGGTGCTTTAATTCTATGTGCAACCATCGATTTAGAAAACGCTTTTACAATCAAAATAGGAAATCACTACGACTATAAAGCTTTCTATTCGATAAAAACAAAAAAATATTATCAAATCACTGTCCTCATCACCATGGCAATTTGCATCATCACTCTCTTATCTGAATACAATGGTTTACTCTATAATCAACAAGAATACACTTCTTTTCTTCCTTATGAAGTAGAACAAGTCGTTAAAGATCGTTGGAACACACAAGAAGATACAAACAAATACCTTGTCTATGCTTCAGATAAAAACAGTCAAGTCCCATAACCTCGATCAGCCCAATATTTTCTTTCTTGATATGATGATATTTACAATACATTACATGTTATGATTTATTTGCAAGTGATGTCGATGGTATTTGTCTATTTTATGAAGATAATTTAATCAACTTACTTAAAGATTACGATTATTTAATTATTGTTGAACAGGACGCAAGTGAGCAAGCTTTATTAAAAAAATATTTCAACTGCACTGGTGAAAAACAAATTTATAAAGTCAGTGATCTTTTTGAAAATATGATTGATATTGCTAAAAAACAATACAAAACACTTAAGGACCTTAGTTAAACTAAGGTCCTTATCTTTGTAGTAAATAGATAGTATAAAGTAAATAAAACAAAATACAAAGAGCGCCTTCTCTTTTATCCATGCTTCCTTTACTTTTAGCAAAACCATACAAGAATAAACTACTTGCAAATAAAATCATACCATCCATAATCGATTCATTTAATACAGTAAGTGGTGAAATAAAGGAAGAAAAACCAAGAATGAATAAAATATTAAACAAATTTGAGCCAACAGCATTACCTAAGGCAAGACCACTATCTCCTTTTTTAGTTGCAACGATCGAAGTCACAAGTTCTGGTAATGAAGTTCCAATTGCTACGATCGTTAAACCGATAAAATTTTCACTAACTCCAAGTTTTGTTGCAATTAAACAAGCTTGATCAACAACTTGTTGACCACCAAGAACAACTAAAAATAACCCAATTAAAATAAAAAGAATACTTTTAGACAAAGAATAGCTTTCAATCGTTTCTTCTTGTTGATTTTTTAAGGCTGAATAAATCATTAATCCAAGATAAAGAATCATTAAAACAACCA
>URQL01000156.1 GCA_900550005.1 uncultured Erysipelotrichaceae bacterium | reverse complement strand
TTTACAAAAAGCGATGCAATTATTAACTCAAGCTTCTATCATTTATATTTATTCATCAGGTATCCAAATGGATTTAGCTCAAAATTTTAAAGATAAGATCCTAAAATTAGGCAAACTTTGTATCATTGATGATAAAGTCGATCAACTTTTCTATCAAGCATCCTACCTTGATCCAAAAACGACTTGTTTTATTATCATTTCTTATTCAGGAGAAACAGAAATCACATTAAAACTTGCTCATAAAATTAACAAAGAACATCTTCCAATTTTAGCAATCACATCCTATGGTTCCAATACTTTAACAAGTCTTTCTACCGTTAAACTCTCTTTAGCTTCTCATGAAAGTTTGATTTATAATGAAGGTCACTTTGGAATCAACATTTCTCTTTTGTATCTACTCGATTTACTTTATATTCAATTATTTAATCAAAACTATGAAAACAATATCCATAAACGGATTGAACTCACACAAGAATTTCAAACAAAACGCCATTCTACTAACTCATTTTTACAAAAAAACAATGTTCCACAAAAATAATGATTAAAACATTAAATAAAGGAACATTGTTGAAACAACATTAACGTTGCTTTTCTTTTAAACTTAATTTATTTATACTAAAAGTAGTTAAAGGAGGGCAAAAAAATGTATATTTATTATCCTAGTTGTAATTTTAATATGGCACATCCACAAACAGGAAGAATTGTTAGAAACTATTTTAAAGATAAAATGGAGATTGCTAAATGTTGTTTAATTGATCAAAGAGAAATCCAAGACGAAGATATTGGAATCTATATTTGTCAAAATTGTCGTACACAAATTGAAAACAAAATCAAAACCAAATCGATTTGGGAATATTTTGATGAATTAGATGATTTCACTTTTCCAAACTATCAAGGACAAATCATGCAAATTCAAGATTGTTATCGTGATCGAAACCATCCTGAAGTACACCAAGCAGTTCGTAACTTACTTAAAAAAATGAATATTCAAGTACTTGAAATTTCAGAAAATAAAACCCATTCCACTTTCTGTGGAACTTTGCATTATGAAACGAAAGATCCTGATTTACTTCAAGCAATAGCAAACTATCCTAATACTAAAATATCCCATCTTCCCGAATCTTTACAACAAAAACTCATGCAAGAACAAGTTCATAAATTTGATCCGAATTACCCTATTATTTGTGATTGTAATCGTTGTTTAAAAGGAATTGAATTAGGTGGTGGAAAAGGCGTTCACCTACTCGATTTAATCATGAATCCACAAATTTAATTTTTAAGTAGTAACATTCATGGTGAACAGGCACCATAAAAAATCGTATTCAAGAGGTAAAATTAAAAAACTCGTCCAAGTGTGTGCATAAAACATGTACATAAGCCTGACGACCAGGATAAAACCTATCTTGAGCATTCATTTGCAGGTGAATTTCATTATTTACCTGCTTTTTTATTTCCCTGGAAATGACAAAATTCTAGTATTTGTGTATAATATCAATTAAACAAAAGGAGGAAAATAGAATGATTGGATTAGGTACAGTAATCAATGTATCTGCAATTATCATTGGTGGTATTTTAGGACTCTTATTTCAAAATAAATTAACGAATAAAATTCAAGAATCACTTACTTTAGCTATCGGAACAGCAACACTCTTTTTAGGAATCAGTGGAGCATTAGAAATTATGCTTGATCGTTCCGGTTTAACAACGATGCTTATCTTGTCATTAGCGATTGGTACCTTGTTAGGGGAACTCATTGATATTGAAGCTAAATTTGAACAATTTGGAAAATGGTTAAAAATCAAAACCAACAATGCCCATGATTCAAAATTCTTAGATGCTTTTATCACCACATCTTTAACAGTATGTATTGGAGCTATGGCTATTGTTGGATCGATTCAAGATGGCATGCAAGGTGATTATTCTTTACTCATGGCTAAAGCCATTCTTGATTTTATTATTGTAATGATTTTTGCGAGTAGTTTAGGTAAAGGCTGTTTATTTTCATTTATACCTGTTGGGGTATTTCAAGGAAGTATCACTTTACTTGCTTCATTTATTCAACCCATTATGACTGAAACAGCATTATCTAATTTATCTTTGATTGGTTCGATACTCATCTTTTTAGTCGGTGTTAATTTAGTTTGGGATAAGAAAATTCGTATATCGAATATGTTACCAGCAATTATTGTAGCGATTGTGTTTGCATTTATTTAAGATTTTGTAAAAATTGTTTACAAAATCTTTTTTGTTTTTACTATTTTTTACAAACATCTTTACAATCTACTTTAAAAGACTTCTTTTTATACCATTTTTAATGCAAAATAAAATAGAAATCACTTGAAAGGAGTCTTTTATGAATCTATTAAAAAAACATCAAAACAGTTACTTTTGCTATTTTCTTATGTATAATTTCTATTATCTATCCTGGGCATTATTTAGTGCTTTAATTTCGGTTTATCTAATGAATAAAGGATTTAAAGCTAGTGATGTATCCATTGTTGTATCCGTATCTTTTTTAACTTCAATGATCACCCAACCCATTATTGGTAGTTTAAATGAAAAGAAAAATATTAAAAAGGTAGATACATTATTATTTATTCTAGCCATGCTGGGTTCTATTGCTTTTATGTTATCAAACAATCTTATCCTCATTACAATCAATTATAGTATCGTTTTACTTGTATTGAATGGAGTTAATCCTGTTTTAGAAAAAATAGCGACAACATCTCCTTATCCTTATGGAAAAATTCGTATTTGGGGAACCATTGGTTATGCATTAGGATCACAGCTTGCTGGACTTCTTTATGATCGTATTTCTCCATCTTCTATTTTTATTGTCTTTGTTTTTACCCTTTTACTTTGCATTTTAGGAATGCTAGGAACTAAAAATACCATCACCAATACAACAACGACAACGAAAACAAAAACATCAACTTTATTTAAAAACAAATCTTTCCTCTATTATTTAGTTATTTGTGCTTTATTTTATGGGGTAACAAACATGTCTAATACTTTTATTCCAACTATGTTAACTTCTAAAGGATTAGATGTCAGCTTAGCTTCTACAATTTTATCATTAGCCGTTTTTTGTGAAGCCCCTCTTGTTTTATTTTCTTATAAGTTTATGGATAAACTTGCAAATAAAACATTATTACTTATTTCCATTGGTATGGTCTTAGTTCAATGTGCAATTTATGGATTTAACTTACCTTTACCATTTATTTTACTAATTACATTACTTACAAAACACCCTGCAGGTATGCTTTATATTATGATCAATTTAAAAGTCATCAATACGATTATTGAAGAACAACATCAAATCATTGCTTTAGCTTTAGTCGCTACGCTTAAAAATTTAGTTGGGATCGTATTTCAAAATATTGCTGGAATGATTTTGGATGTTACAACTTATTCTCATTTATATTTAATTTGTTTAGTTATTATCAGTATTGATTTTATTTTAGTTTGTTTATTTAAAATTGAAAAGGGAACAGATAAAAAACTTTTTAGTTAATTATTCTTCTTCAATAATTGCATTAGAAATCATACGGTCTTTTTCTACTTGTTTGGCAATATTCAACTTATAATCTAAATTTTTTTGATAATCTAAATTAAAAAAACAACTATATAAAATATCAAGTATCAAAGAAAAAGATTGATAAGAACTATAAGCTGCTATTTTAGAAAAAGACTTTTCTCGCGTTGTGACATTTAATGTTACATTAGCTAATTTTGCTAGAGAATTATCACCTAAACTTGTTAAAGCGATAATAGGTACATGATTTTTTTTCAAAAATTTAACCGTTTTTAATAAGGTAGGTGTTTCACCCGAATAAGATAAACATATAGCTATATCTTTAGAAGTTGCCATTAAAGCATCATGAAATTGATTATCTTGAGTTGCATCATGCATTACTGTTTTACGGATCCTTCTTAATTTAAAAGCGAATTCTTCAGCTAAATAATTCATATTACCAATAGCAAAAATCAAGATCCTTTCACTGTTATTCATTAATTGAACAGCTTTTTGTAAAGAATCATGTTGTAATAAAGAAGAAGTATCTTTTGCACTTTCAATATATAAAGATGTGATCTTATTTGCTACAGTCATGATATTATCTTGAAAATCAAAAGGATAATTAGGATCAATATCTTGAAAATAAGTTTGTAAATAAGTCACTTCTTCTATGTATGCTTTTTTTAATTCTAACCAACCATCAAAATCGAGTTTTTTCGCAATTCTAATCAAACTAGATGGAGAACTATATGTTTCTTTAGCAATACTAGTGGTAGAATAATGATCGATTTCAATTCCTTTTTCTAATATAAATTCAATAATTTTTTGTTCACTGTTCGAAAATTTTGTATTTTGTATTTTTTCTTGCAATAACATCATTTTCACCTCAAATTCATTATAAGCTATTTTTTAACGTCTTCAAGTTGATTTTGTTTTCAAATAAACATTGGTTTTATTATTGACTAAAATCACTTTGACAAATATACTATTACTTTAGGTATATGGGAGGGAAATAAATGGATACAAAACAATCTTTAACAAGTGGATCAATCAGTAAAAGTATTATTCTTTTTGCGATTCCACTTTTTTTAGGAAATCTTTTCCAACAATTATATAATACCGCCGATTCGTTAATTGTTGGTAACTTTTTAGGAAGCAGTGCTTTGGCTGCGGTTAGTT
>URQL01000155.1 GCA_900550005.1 uncultured Erysipelotrichaceae bacterium | reverse complement strand
AATGTATCAAAAAGCATTAAATCATTTACAAACAAATACACATACAGTATCATCATATGATGAATTTAAAGAAACACTTGAAACAAAAGGTGGTTACTTAAAAGCAATGTGGTGTGGTGACATGGCATGTGAAGAAAAAATTAAAGAAGAAACAGGAGCTACGACACGTTGTATCGTTGACGCACCTGCACATAGTGAAAACTGTGTATATTGTGGTAAAAAAGCTAAAAAAGTGGTTTATTTCGCAAAAGCTTACTAATACGATGAAGTTCTCATCGTATTTTTTATAGGAGGAATATAATATGCAATATTTAACAAGAGAAGAACGTTTACTTCCTCTAACCTCTGTTTATAATATTAGAGATTTAGGAGGATATGAAACGCAAACAGGTGCTTATTCAAAATCACATAAATATATTCGTTCAGGAAAAATGAATCGTTTAACTGAAGTAGATCGACAATATCTAAAAGATTATGGAATTAAAGTGATTATTGATTTAAGAAGTGGTTATGAAAGAAAAAAAGAACCAGATGTATTAGAAAATGATGAAGATTTTGATTACTACTTTGTTGATTTATTTAATCAAGAAGGTGCATCTTTAATACCTAGAAATTTAGATATTAAGGATATGGGAGATCTTTATTGTATGATGTTAGATCAATGTGAACAAGGGATCAAAAAAGTATTTGAAATCTTTTTAGATCATCCTTATGAAGGTATTTTATTTCATTGTTCTGCAGGAAAAGATCGTACAGGGGTGATAAGTGCTCTGTTGCTTGATTTAGTTGGATGTCATGAATATGACATCGTTAAAGATTACTCTGAATCTTATGAAAATAATGAGCCAATCAATGATGAATTAGAAAAAGATTTAGAACCAGGACAAACTCGTTTCCTTTATTCAGAACCACTTTATATGATGAAAATGTTGAACCATTTAAGAGAAAATTATGGTAGTACAAGCTCATATTTAGCTAAATTAGGCTTTGATGAAGAAAAAATTGAAGATTTAATCGAAAATTTTACATTTTAGTGAGAAATTCTCCTACTTTTTTAGAATAGTAATAGTAGGAGGTTTTTTTTTATGAAAAGAATTGAAGAAATGACACTAAAAGAAAAAGATATTTTATTGAAAGCAATTATTCGTGAATATCAAAAAGCAAAGTTGCAATTAACTGTTATTAAAGAAAAGGATTTTTATCCTCGAATTCGGTATGATCTCGTTAAAGAAGGGAACACTTCTTATCGAAGTGTAGAAGATCATATGATTCATTTTATTGACAAAAAAGATAATTTAGAATCATTAGTCCATTTTATTGAAACCGTCTTTAATGAATTGGATTTTGATCAATATCAATTATTAGAAAACGATTATTTACATCCAAGTTATAAAGACTGGTGGTTGGAATTTTATTCACGTTCAACGTATTATCGTTTAAGAAGGAAGATGTTAGATGAAGTCTTGTTTTATTTGACAAGATAATTTACAAGTGGAATAAAAATCGTTATAATAAGTATCAAGAGGTGAGAATATGAATTATTTAGAACAAATTAAAGAAGTTTTAGGTCCAAAATTAAAAGATCATGAATTAACAGAAAATTCTAATTTTAAAGAATTAGGAATTGATTCATTGGATTTAGTAGATCTTGTATTTCAAATGGAAGAAGCATTAGGTGTACAATTCGAAGACGAAGAATTATTATCGATTCAAACTGTTGGTGATTTAATTAAATTGGTTGAATCAAAAAAATAACGAGTTGTTAAACTCGTTTTTTCACTTATACTAAGCGTAAGAGAATGAGGTGATTGCATGGATGAAGAAACATTAAATGGAATGAAAGAAGCTTTAAAAAAACGCTTATCCACCTACCAATCATTAGAACAATTAAAAAAGGATATCTATGATTATTTTATTTTCTCCGGTGATGCTTATAATATGATGAATTATTATGATGAATTTATTGAAGTGAAAAATCAATTAAAGGAATATATACAAAAAAAGGGATATCCAAATATCTCTTATAGTCGTGATCAAATCCACTGTATCTATACTTATCTAATTGCAGGATACGATATTATGAAATTAGATTACATTATCAAACAATCGCTTTCTTTAGATGAACTTGAAAAAGAAGAAGAAAAGTTGAATACACAATTTAAAATGAGCTAAGGGACTGAAAAACAGCCCCTTATTTTAGTATAGGATCATGCTTTAAGGCATGAATTAATCCTAAGTCATCAAAATCTTTCGTAATAAAATTGGCTTGTTGTTTTAAAGTATCAACGGCATTACCCATCGCAATTTTATTACCTTCAAATTTAAACATACTTAGATCATTATCTCCATCTTCAAAGGTATAACTGTTACTTTTATCAATAGAAAGATAATTAAGTAAAAAAGTAATTCCATCTCCTTTATCATGATCGAGTGTCGAGGCATCTGCAGAAGATACACCAGGATGATCATTAAAGAAAACTTCATCTTTAAATTGTTCCTTAATTCTTTCAAAATGCTCTTGATCTTTATAATAAATATCAAAAACATAGACTTGAATTGCCTTTGGGTCAAAGTTACGAGTAAAAAAATCATCCTGATGATCAAGCTGATTCCTTTTTGTTGATACTTAATCTGAAACATTTGATACATAGTCTTTTGTTGTTTCAATAAAGGCATAATCACAATGTAGTAAATTACAATAATATTGATAGCGTAATAAGTCATTCTATTCAATGGATTTGTCTAAAATCAAGTGATCGTGATAATAAATTTGACGATCATTATTGGTAATATAGCCATCTACTAAATTTCCAAATAGGTTTTTAGCATAAGCAATAGGTCATCCAGTGCAAATAAATGTAAGATGACCAAGCTCACGTAAATTAACAAACATTGTTTTGTTTTCTTCAGGAATAAATTGTCCTTTAGCGATCGTCCCATCAATATCAAAGAAAAATATTTTTTGCATAGAATCGCCCTCCTAATTTCATTAGGCAACTTTTTATTTTAAATGTAAATGTTTAAGTGTATAATGGAAAAGGATTATTTAGGAGGAAATAAAAAATGTATTTAGTTTTTGATATTGGCGGAACTTTTGTAAAATATGGATTAATTACTTTAAAAGGAGAAATCGTTCATAAAAATAAAATTCCTACTCAAAATAAAGAAGGAATTGAAATTTTTATTGATTCATTAGTTGAAGTTTATCATGAAATGAAAAAAGAGTATAAAATCGAAGGTATTGCCATTTCTACACCAGGTGCGGTAGATGCTGAAAAAGGGATCGTGTACAATGGGGGTTCTTTACCCTTTTTACATGAACAATGCTTACGTGACTTAATTTCAAGTAAATGCGATGGATTAAATGTGGCGGTAGAAAATGATGGAAAATGTGCAGGTTTAGCTGAAGCTTGGATCGGAAGTGCAGCAGATGTGAAAGATGCAGTTGTTGTTGCTTTTGGTACAGGTATTGCCGGAGCGGTTATTAAAGATAAAAAAGTACATCGTGGTAATCGTTTAATTGCTGGAGAAGTGAGCTTTTTAATGACAGATTTTGATCGTCATCATCAACCTAAAATGTGGGCTTTAGAACATTCAGCCATTTCACTTGGAAGAAAACTTTCTTTAGCTAAAGGAAAACCAGAAGATACGTATACAGGGGAAATGTTTTTTGAAGCTTTAGAAAATGGTGATCATGATGCAGATGAAATTTTAAAAGATTTTGCTTATGCTACAGCATGTCAACTTTATAATTTCCAATTATTCTTCGATCCAGATGTGATTTGTATTGGTGGAGGAATCAGTGAACAACCTCGTTTATTAGAAGAAATCCATCATCAAATCGATGTGATTTGGGATCAAATTTATCATATTGGAAAACCAAATGTTGTTAAATGTAAATTCAATAATGATTCTAATTTATTAGGAGCACTATACAATTACATGCAACTTTATCATTTAGACTAAAAAAGGTGACGAGTCACCTTTTAAAATTCATTTTCATCCCAGTTTGGGATGTTTTCTTTATATTCAAATTCAATTTTATCGACATTTTTTAACCAACTTTGTGTAGATGCATCTTTTCTTAGAATTAGCGTTAAATCTTTACTATCTTGATCATAACCTAAGTAAGTAGTAGGAGCATCTTGAGGATCAAGTTCTAATTTTTGATTTTCTTTATTAATAATAATGATTTTTTTTACGTAAAATTGATCGATATCTTGGTCATATAAATATTCACTTAAAGTTACGACTTGATAAGGACGACGTTCGTTGTTTTCGTTAACCATGAACGTTGTAGTGGGATAGATTCTAATCATTTTTTAATCCTTCTTTCATTAAATTTAATTGTAAACAAGCATAATATATTGGATCTTGATCAAACGGTTTGGTTATTAGAGTGGCGATGTCTTTTAATTCCTTGTTACTTTCATACATAGCAACTGCAATTGATGCATTTTTAAGCATTTCTTGATCATTAGGAGAATCGCCAAAAGCAATATAATGATCTTGGTGAAAATAGTTTAAAGCTTTTTTGATGGAATTGGCTTTACTGATCCCTTCAACACTAACTTCAGCATAATCTAATTTACAAGGAATAATATGAATGTGAGGAATCATTAAAAAATCATGATAATCATAATCTTTAGGCGCATAAATATTCATGGCTTGTACTTTTTGTTCGCGATAGCTTCCTACAGGAGG
>URQL01000154.1 GCA_900550005.1 uncultured Erysipelotrichaceae bacterium | reverse complement strand
TATTCAAGAACAAACCAATTTAGAATTTAAAAGTACCAACGATTTTATGCATGCCTGTGGTCATGATATGCATACTGCTATGTTACTTGGCGCAGCTAAACTTTTAAAACAACATGAAAATGAAATACAAGGGACTGTTCGTTTCATGTTTCAACCCGCTGAAGAAATCTTTGAAGGTTCTAAAGATATGATTGAACATGGTATTTTAGAAAATGTAGATGGGGCAATGATGATCCATGTTATGGCTAATTTTCCATTAGAACCAGGTACTGTACTTATTTCTAAACCTGGTGTAAGTGCTCCTGCAGCAGACTATTTTACCATTAAAATTCATGGAAAAGGAACCCATGGTTCTATGCCTAATCTAGGTGTTGATCCAATCAATGTAGCTGCCCATTTAATCACAGCTTTACAAGTCATAAATTCAAGAGAACTTGCCTTAAATCAACAAGCCATTTTAACAATCGGTACGATCCATGCAGGTAATTTAGGTAATGTTATTCCTGATGAACTAGAAATGTCTGGAACCATTAGAACTTACGATGAACAAACACGTAATTTTATTAAAGAAAGAATGTCCGATATTATTGAAAATGTAGCTAAAACATTTAGGGCAACAGCCTCACTCGAATTTGGTAGTGGCTGCCCAACCCTTGTCAACGATGAAACTTTAGCAAAAGAAGTGACAAACTATGCCAAAGCATTACTTGGTCCTAAAAAAGCCTTTAGTGTAGAAGAATTTATGAAAGGAAGTTCTTCTTCAAGTTCAGGTGCAGGATCTGAAGATTTTGCCTACGTTTCTCAAGAAGTCCCTTCTATCATGCTTGCTTTAGCAGCTGGAAAACCTGATGAAGGCTATTGCTTCCCTCAACATCATCCTCAAGTACAATTTGATGAACGTGCTTTAGCAAGTGGTTGTTGTATTTTTGCAGGTGTTGCCTTAAATTATTTAAAAAATCACTAAATCTCAATTTCAAAATAAAACAAAAAGGAACTCTTATGAATCGTTTCATACAGTTCCTTTTTTATTATCCATAAAAGTATCAAATTTAGTTAGTAAATAAGAGTTCATATTCAAAACATTCTCTATCTTCTATTTTAATAATAGCTAATGCTCTACCTTGATTGATTGTAATCATCTCATTTTGATAACCTGAATTATAAAGTGTTTTGTAAGAAGCAAAAGGCAAGTACTTTACCATGTTTGACATTAAGTTTAACTTGATCTAGTTGTTTTGTATAGAGATAATTAGATCGATCTTTAGCTTCAATTTCAATAATCAGCAAATCATTTTGTTTAAAATCATAATTTTTAATATCAAAATGATCAAATAGACCAGGTGTATTTAATTGTACTCTTCCTATTTCTCTTCCTTCTTTATAACTAATGGCTTCTAATTTTCCTTGATGATAAGTTATATTAAACAAACATAAATAAGGATCTTTTAATTCTACTTCTTTTTTACCAATAAGCTGATCATTTTGATACAATTCCACTTTATCTCCACAATGATAAACTTCTACTTGAATTTGATCACCTTCTTGATAATCATAAATAGATAAAGCATCCGTATACTTCCAAGGACCAAATTGTCTTGGCTTTTGCCTTTGCAAATGTTTTAGCAATCGCTTTACCAAGTCCCATACTGGCTCCTGTCACAATCACATTTTTATTTTCAAAATCGAATTCAATCATCTAAATCCCCACTATCTATTTTATTGTCGTCCTTAAAGTCGACTTTAGTGCAAGTAAAATAAAAAACGATTACACTTAGGTAACCGTTTAGGCTCTTTCATTTAATGATTTTAAAAATTGTTTAGCTCGATCTGTTTTTGGATGATTAAAGAATTCATCAGGTGATCCTTCTTCAACCACTTTTCCGCCATCCATAAAAATAACTTTATTACTTACATGTTTAGCAAAACTTAATTCATGGGTTACAACGATCATCGTCATTCCCTCATTCGCTAAAGTTTTCATAACTGCCAATACTTCACCAATCAATTCTGGATCTAAAGCACTCGTTGGTTCATCAAAATAAATAACTTCAGGATTATAAGCAATCGCTCTAGCAATTCCTACACGTTGCTGTTGTCCTCCAGAAAGTTGACTTGGATAATAGTCCGCTTTATCAAGTAATCCTACTTTATCCAAGGCCTTTTTACCAATTTCAATAGCTTCTTTCTTATTCATCTTTCTAGCTATGATCAATCCTTCGGTTACATTTTGTAAAGCCGTTTTGTTTAAGAACAGATTATAATTTTGAAATACAAAACCAGTCTTTTTACGAAGTGAAGCAATTTGTTTTTTATGAATATGTTTTAAATCATAAGTTTCATTATCAAAAATCAAAGTTCCATCATCAGAGGATTCTAAAAAATTTAAACATCTTAAAAAAGTTGTTTTTCCTGAACCAGATGGTCCCAAAATAGAAATAACATCCCCTTTATTCACTTGAATGTTGATTCCTTTTAAAACGTGTAAATCACCATAAGATTTTTTTAATTCTTTTACTTCTAACATAAACACTCTCCTCTAATTGATTTTTAATTTCTTTTCACAAAGAGATTGAAGCTTTGTTAGAACGGTACAAAACAATAAGTAAACAACAGCAACTTCACAATACAAAGCAAAGGTTTCATATGTACGAGCTGCGATTCTTTGTGATACTAAAAACATTTCTGTAATGGTGATATTGGTAGCTAAGGATGTATCTTTTAATAAACCAATAAGTGAATTACTAAGTGGTGGAAATGCTGTTTTTAATGCTTGAGGTAAAACAATACGTGTCATAATTTGCACATAATTCATGCCCACACATTCTCCTGCTTCACTTTGTCCCACTGGAACAGCCTCAATGGCTGCTCTAATGGTTTCTGAAGCATAAGCTCCAGTGTTAAGTGAAAAGACTAAAATAGCTGCTGGAAAAGCATTCATCGTAATGTGTAAATTGGGTAATCCATAAAAAATAACAAATAATTGTACAAGTAATGGTGTACCACGAATGATCCAAACATATAAACGAGCTATTTGTTTTAATCCTTTTATATTTGCAATTTGTACAATTGCAGTAATTAAGGCAATAATAAGTGCCAAGATAAAAGAAATAAAGGTAAGTGGAATCGTTACGGTAATTCCTTTCATAAATATTTCACCAAAAGAATCGATCAGTAATGCGATTAATCTTTGATTCACTAAACTTCCCCCTTAATTTTCTATTCTTTAGAAACGTCTATACCAAAATATTGGTTAGAAATTTCTGCTAATTCTCCTGAATCTTTCATTTCTTGTAATGCTTCATTAATTGCTTTTACTAATTCTTCTTGTCCTTTTTTTACTGGAACTAATGATGAAGAAGTTGTATCTGTTAAAGCAGCAATTTTTACGGATTGATCAGGATGATTTCTTAAATAATCAGAAAAAGCTGTTTCTGCATTTAATGTTGCATCTGCACGTCCTGATGTTAATAAATCAATTGTTTGTGACATAGAATCAACAGGTACAAGTTCAGCTCCTAAACTTTCAGCCATTTTTCCCCAACTACTTGTCGCATTTTGAGCACATTTTTTACCACTTACTTGATCAAATGAAGTGATATCAGAACCATCTGGTACTAATAAAGCCCCATGAATATAACAATAAGGATCAGAAAAATCATATTTTTTAGCACGATCTTCATTGTATTCCACTTCGTTAATAACCGTATCTACTCTTCCTGAATCCATTGCTGCAAATAGTGAATCCCATTTTGCTTCATAGAATTCAACTTCAACCCCTAAATGTTTACCAATTGCTCTAGCAACATCAACATCAAATCCGACTAAATTACCAGAACCATCATGATAACTATTAGGTGAATATGTTCCTTCTGTTCCTACTACTAATTTTCCTTTTTCTTTAATTGCAGCTAATTGATCTTCACTTTTTTTAGATGAACATCCAACAAGTAAAGAACTTAAAACTAAACTTGCAACGATACATTTTTTCCAAATATTTTTCATGTGCAAAACCTCCCTTATTTTTCTTTATTGTAACGCCTAAAGTTAACTTTATGTCAAGACCTATGCTTGACTTTTTTCTTTTCCTCGAATATAAGGACTTGTATAGAACGCATAAAGTAATTGTAACGTCATCACACACCAAATTGTTGGTTCACAGAAAATAACGGCCATATATTCAAATTTAGGAATAAAGACAACTACAAATAAAATCTTTCCTAAAAATTCAATAACACTCGAAATAAGTGGTAAAAGTTTTTGTCCAATTCCTTGTAAAGCAAAACGGGTTTGCATTAAAACACCAAGTACAGCATAGAAAGGACCAACCACTTTTAAATACATTGTTCCATTATTTAAAACTACCGATTCGCTTGAACCTGAAATCATTTTAACTAAATTTGCCCCTACTAAAAAGATAACAAGTGTAACAATTCCAGCCATGATCACATCATAAAGATAGGCGATTCGTAATGCTTTTTTAATACGATCTCGTTGGTTTGCCCCTTTATTTTGCGATACAAATGTAGAAATAGCCATTCCCATTGCCATAAATGGCATATTAAAGAACATATAAATTTTTCTTGCAGCCGTATGTCCTGCGATAATCAAGTAACCTAATTTGTTGATTCCATATTGTAAGATAACAGACCCTGCAGAAACGATACAACTCATAAATCCCATTGAAAATCCTTGACCTAATAATTCTTTATATAAA